>JAUXCV010000083.1 GCA_030618675.1 Acidimicrobiia bacterium
GGGATCGGGGATTCGTTCTACCCGGGGCTTGGGAACGGGGGGTACGACGTTCAGCACTACGACCTCGATCTCATCTACGAAGCCGCCGGAACGGTCGCATCCGACGTCGTCGTCACCGCCGTTGCAACACAGAATCTGTCTGGCTTCAACCTCGACTTCGTGGGCTGGGAGATCACCAACCTGACCGTCGACGGAGCAGAGATCGATTTCCGTCGGGATGGCGGAGAACTCGTGATAGGCCCGGCTCAGATCTCATCGGGTGAGCACTTCACCGTCGAGATCTCATATCACGGCGTGCCGACGCCGATGCATTCGTTGGCGATCCCGCTGGAGATCGGCTGGCTCACCGGCCTCGCCGGAGAGCAGTTCGTCGTGGCCGAACCCGACGCGGCTCACTCGTGGTTCCCCGCCAACGATCATCCGCTCGACAAAGCGACCTTCTCGTTCACCGTCACCGTTCCCGCCGGTTTCATGGGCGCCGCCAATGGGGAACTGATGGATGTTGTTGAGAGTGACACGACCACGACGTACCACTGGGCGATGGATGCTCCGATGGCGCCGTACCTCGCGACGGTGGTCATCGGAGAGGGATGGGAGATCGTTCCGGATCCCATCTCGACCGAAGCCGCGGGCCTGCCGGTGAGGAACGTGCTCCCACCGGATCTCGTCGAGAACACGCCGGTGGCACTCGAGAAGACCGGTGAGATGATCAACGTTCTCGAGGAGGCGTTCGGGCCGTATCCATTCGACCGGTATGGGATCGCCGTTGTCGATGGGTTCCCCGCAGCTCTCGAGAATCAGACGCTTTCGGTGATCGGACGAACGATGTTCGACGCACCCTTCTTCGAGTACGTCCACGTTCACGAACTCGCTCATCAGTGGTTCGGAGATTCCGTCTCTGTTGCACAGTGGAGCGACATCTGGCTCAATGAGGGTTTCGCCACACTCTCTGAGCTGCTCTGGGTCGAGCATCTCTACGGTGCCGGCGCCTACCGGGAGGAGGTCGCGAATCGAATCGAAGCGGCACGCATCGCCGAATATGGACCGCCGGGCACCCCTTCGCCAGATGATCTCTTCAGCGGCAGCGTGTACCAACGCGGGGCGCTCGTGCTCGTCGCACTGCGCGATGAGATCGGCGATGACGCCTTCTTCGAAACCCTGCGCACGTACGCGGGGCGCTATGCCGACGACAATGCCCTGACGGATGACTTCATCGCCCTCGCCGAGGAGATATCGGGCCGGGACCTCACGGACCTCTTCGCAACCTGGCTCTACGGCGAAGAGCTCCCCGAGTAGGCACTAACGTCGCGCCATGGCGCAACATGCAGACATCGGACTCATCGGCCTCGCCGTTATGGGTCGCAACCTCGTCCTGAACATGGCCGACCACGACTTCGTCGTCGCGGTCTACAACCGAACAGCACAAAGGACCGACGACTTCCTGTCGGGTGACGCTTCAGAAGCGTCGATCATCGGTACGCGCTCGCTCGAAGACCTCGTCGATGCTCTGGAACGACCCCGCGTCGTGATGCTCATGATCAAGGCCGGACGACCGGTCGACGATCAGATCGACGCCCTGATCCCCTTGCTCGAGCGGGGCGACATCGTCATCGACGGCGGCAACTCGCTGTTCACCGACACCGAGCGGCGCACCGAGCACCTCGCGGATTTCGGCATCTGTTTCATCGGGATGGGGATCTCCGGCGGCGAAGACGGCGCCCGGTACGGGCCGTCGATCATGCCCGGCGGCAACATCGCTGCATGGCCGCAGGTTGACTCCATCTTCAGATCGATCGCTGCGAAGGCCGACGGGGAGCCGTGCTGCGAGTGGGTCGGCCCGGGCGGCGCCGGCCACTACGTGAAGATGGTTCACAACGGCATCGAGTACGGCGACATGCAGGTGATCGCCGAGGCGTACGACGTGATGCGCCGCGGCCTCGGCCTGACTCCCGCAGAGATGCGACCGATCTTCGCCAACTGGAACCAGGGCCGTCTCGACTCGTTCCTCATCGACATCACTCGCGACATCATGGGAACGCTCGACGCCGACGGTGCGCCTCTCCTCGATCGTGTGCTGGACGCCGCAGGACAGAAGGGCACGGGGAAGTGGACGGTGATGGCCTCGATGGATCAGGCGATGCCCACGACCCTGGTTTCCGAGGCCGTCTACGCCCGGATCGTGTCGGCGCTCGTCGACGAGCGTGCCGCGGCCGCCCGGGTGCTGACCGGGCCGACCGGGGCAATCCACGATGAACAAGAGCGGGTCATCGCCGATCTCGAGGATGCTCTCTACGCGTCCAAGATCGTCTCGTACGCCCAGGGCTTCATGCTGTTCGAGGCCGCCTCCGATGAGTATGGGTGGAGCCTCGATCCGGGGACCATCGCTTCGCTCTGGCGAGCGGGATGCATCATCCGGTCGAGGTTCCTGAGCGACATCACCGCCGCCTACCGCTCCAGCCCAGACCTCTCGAACCTCCTGGTCGATGGCTTCTTTCGCGACGCGGTGATCGCCGCCGAACCCGGCTGGCGACGTACCGTCGCCCGGGCCGTCACGGCGGGCATCCCCGTCCCCGCTTACTCGTCGGCTCTCGCCTTCTACGACGCCTACCGATCGGATCGCCTACCGGCGAATCTCATCCAGGCACAGCGCGACTCCTTCGGCGCCCACACCTACGAACGGACCGACCAGCCGCGCGGCCGGTTCTTCCACTCGGATTGGACACCACGATGAGGACCCCGCCCCGGACGATGGCCGCCCTGATCACACCGTTCACGACCGCAGGTTCGGTCGATGACAGCGCACACCGCCACAACCTCAGGAGGCTCGCCGATCGGGGACTCGGTGGCTTTCTCATCGGCGGCTCCACCGGCCAGGGGCCCTATCTCGAAACCGGCGAACGGGGCGCTCTCATCGCGACGGCCCGAGACGAACTTGGCTCATCGGCATTCCTCCTGGCAGGGATCTCGGCCCAGTCCGTCCGCCAGGCCGTCCTTCAGATCTCTGAAGCAGCCACCGCCGATGCGGACGCCGTGCTCGTCATCACACCCACTCTTCTTCTCCGAAAGGACCACGACCTCGTCGCCTCGTTCTTCCGCTTGGTCGCCGACGGTTCCCCTCTCCCCGTCTTCTGCTACTCGGTCCCAGCGGTCACCTCATACGAACTGCCCGTCGACACCGTGGTCGAGTTGGCCGGCCATCCCAGCATCGTCGGGATGAAGGACTCGGGCGGCGATCCCGACCGGGTGGCGCCGGTCCTCAACGGTGTCGATGACGGCTACTACTTCTACACGGGCGCATCCCGCATCGTCCACGAGGCACATCGGCGGGGGGCATACGGGGCGATCACAGCGTCGGCCAACTACGCCTCCGAACTGGTGGACTCGGCCCGAACGGACCTCGATGCTCAGGACCGACTCTCGGCGATCTCCGCGACCGTCGAACGGCACGGTATCGCAGGCACGTACGCCGCAGCCGAGATGGAGGGATTCAACCCCGGGACGATGCGCTCCCCATTGGAAACCCTCAACGCCGAGAATCGGGAAGAGATGCGCCAACTCTGCTGTCCGGGCGCCGGGCAGTAGCCTGGTTTCGAGTAGAGCGAAGGAGCCCACATGCCGGCCCTGGCAGGTAAGACCATGTTCATGTCCGGTGGGAGTCGCGGCATCGGCCTCGCGATCGCCAAACGGGTCGCCGCCGACGGCGCCAACGTCGCGCTGATCTCGAAGACCGCCGAACCGAACCCGAAGCTCCCCGGGACGATCTTCACCGCCGCCCGGGAGATCGAGGAAGCCGGGGGCTACGCCCTCCCGATCGTCGGCGACATCCGCTACGACGACCAGGTCGAGGCTGCCGTTGCGAAGGCCGTCGACGCGTTCGGAGGCATCGATATCTGCCTCAACAATGCCTCAGCGATCAACCTATCCGGCACCGAGCAACTCCCTATGAAGGTGTACGACCTGATGCAGGACATCAACGCTCGGGGCACGTATCTCGTCTCGAGAACCTGTGTTCCCTATCTGAAGCAGGCCGAGAACCCGCACATTCTCAGCCTCAGCCCGCCACTGAACATGTCCGCCCATTGGTTCGCGAACAATCTCGCCTACACGATGGCGAAGTACGGCATGTCCATGTGCACGCTCGGCATGTCCGCTGAATTCGCCGGATCTGGAATCGCCGTGAACAGTCTGTGGCCGCGTACGGCCATCGCAACTGCGGCCGTCCAGAATCTGCTCGGCGGAGAGGATGCCATGAGACGAACCCGAACGCCGGAGATCATGGCCGACGCCGCGTACGCCATCTTCACGCGCCCGAGCCGTGAAACGACCGGGAACTTCTACATCGACGACGAGGCACTCGCAGAAGCCGGCGTGACCGATCTCTCTGCCTACGCCGATGTCCCCGATGCCGATCTGATGCCGGATTTCTTCCTGGATGGGTGAGTATTGGAGGGGACGGGAGACAGAAGACAGGTGACAGGGGCCAGCCGACAACCGACGACGGGGTCTTAGGCGGGGACGTCCAGAATCAGGCCGATGACTTCCCGAACATGGGAGAGAGCCACCGCACCGACGTTCCCAACGACCGCTTCGATCCGATCGGTTGAGACCGCGCGAATGTGCTGGCATTGGGCGGCAGAACTCGCTGAGATACCGTTCCGGCCATCCGGTTCGATGATGACCTCTGAACCAAATCCGCGGATCGTCGTGGTCAGAGGAACAACGTGAATGACGTTCGAGCCGGCATCGATGACCCGCTGAGAGGTCACGATGATCACCGGGCGCCGAAGACCGGCTTCATGTCCGGCAGGAAACCCCAGATCGATCTCTGCAACGTCACCCGAGGTCAGCATCGAGCCAGGCTCTTTCGTCGACCTCAGTGTCTCGTGCGAGTTCCTCGCCGATCCGATCCTGGCGAAGCCGCCGAACGGCCAGAGCGACCGTGCCACCGACGCTCTCACCCAACTCCGCTGCCAGTCGTTTCAATTCCTCATGGGTCGTGATGTCGATTCGCACGCTCGTACTCTGCATACACATCAGCATACACCATTGCATGCTTTCGTCAAGGGACGGGTTGCGTGCCCGGGGCTACGGACTCTGTGATCTTGAGAGGTCGTCCATCTCTAGCTGCACCGACGGGATGGTTGGGCTGCGAACGGTCTCCCGAACCGCCTCTTCGACACCGCCGTCACCGGGGAGTTTCTGCTTCGGCAGCCGGAATGCAAGAAGTGCGCCGAACAGTGCCACAAGACCGCCAACCAAGATTGCACCCTGGAAGCCGTCGACGCCGGCTTCGTTGTAGATCGTCCCGAGTTCGTCTTGCACGTCGGCCGGCGCAGCAGAGATGTCGTTCTCGACGCTATCGGCATCAGCCGAATTGAGCCCGTTCTCAAACGCACTCTGGATGTCGGACTTCATCTCCTCCGGTACAACGGTGCTGTCGGTCACCCCGTCACCGATTGATGACATCGCGATGCTGAGGATGACGGTTCCGATGACCGCCGTGCCAAGAGCCATGCCCAGGTTCTGGGCGGTTCCCTGAAGACCCGACGCTTCGCTCGCCTCGTTGGCGTCGACGCCGCTGAGGATCAGATTTGGCAACTGGCCGGCGATCAACCCGATCGCCAATCCGCCGATGAGAAGGCCGAGGGCCATGTCGCTCGCCTGCGTTGCGTCTTCAAGGGATCCCGCAAGGATGAAGCCTCCGATGAATAGCAGCACCAATCCGGCCTGGATGATGTACTTCGGATAGATCCGCTGACCGAGTGACGGTGTGAGCGTCGACGTGAGCAGCACACCGATCGAGAGCGGCAGGAGGGTGATGCCCGTCTGGAGAGCATCAAAGCCGAGCATCGACTGAGTGAAGAGAGGAATCAGGAACAGCAGACCAGCCTGGGCGAAGGTCTGGGTGGAGAGAATCGGGAGTCCGGCGGAAGTGCTCCGATGCCGGAAGATCGAGGGGTGCAGGAGTGCCGGGCGGCCCTCCCTCTCCATCTTCCTCACCCACCACACGAAGGTCCCGATCAGCACCGCTCCGAGTCCGACCAACGAGAGGACCAGCGGATCCTGCCAACCACGGCTTGTCGTCTGCAGAATGCCGAAGACGAAGAGCCCCATGCCCGCCACCGACAGCCCAACTCCGACGAAGTCGAGCTTCGGTTTCGGGATAACGGCCGGTGCGTCGGTGATGAGTCCCGAAGCGAGGAGCACACCAAGAACGATGAGGGCCTCGGCACCGAACGCGATCCGCCAACTCAAATACGTCGTGACCCAGCCACCGATGAGAGGTCCGAATGCTGCACCGGCGGCAGCAACACCGAACAGGAGTCCATATGCCGACGCACGCTTGGGACCCTTGAAGTTGGCCCGCACGAGCGTGTTGATGGCCGGGACGATGAGGGCCGATCCCAGACCCTCCAGGATGGACCACCCGAACATGACGAATCCGATGGTTGGAGCGAAGGCCGTGATCGTTGTGCCGATCCCGTAGATGATCAGACCGATCCGGAAAGCACGCTTCGACCCCCAGATGTCGCCGAGCTTCCCTCCGGTGAGCATGAACGACGCCATCGTCAGCGTGTAGAGCGTGATCGCGGCCTGAACGGCCCCAACGGTCGTGCCCAGATCTTCAACGAGTGCCGAGATCGAAACGTTCATCAACGTGGTGTCGATGACGTAGACGAACATCGCGGCAGAGAGCACCCCGAGCACCACAGCCCCGTGGTTCGACGCTGTGTTCTTCTGGAGTTCGTCGTCCATCTCGAGGTTGTCGTTCACAAATTGCCTCTGCTCAGCTCAGGAGCAAGGCACCCTACTTCCGTTCCCGTGACTCGCCTACTGCTTCTTGCCTCTCTCTACTCTCTACTCTCTACTTCCAGCACCGCCGCGCCCTCGACGAGACCATCCTTGAGACGGTGGAGAGCGAGGTTGGCATCGGCGAGGGGGTAGACGTCGGGCACGGTCTGGATCGGGATCCCGGCGGCGAGGTCGAGGAACTCCCGGGCATCCTCGAGAGTGAA
>JAUXCV010000308.1 GCA_030618675.1 Acidimicrobiia bacterium
CGATCTCAGCTTCGATAGTCATGTCTCCAACCTCAGTTGTCCGAGACTTCGCATCTCGCGAGCCATGTCGTTGGCGGTCTCCGCCCATTGGTCACCTTCGCTGGCAGAGACCCATACGAGTCTGAGCCGATCGGGGTTGATCCCGAACCCCGCGATCAACCGCTTCATCAAGTGCACTCGCCGGAGGGTCTTGTAGTTGCCCTCCTGGTAGTGGCAGTCCCCCGGGTGGCATCCGGAGATGATCACGCCGTCCGCCCCGAGTTGGAACGCCTTGGCCACGAAGGTCGGGTCCATCCTCCCCGAGCACATGACCCGGACGATGCTGACCGACGGGTCCCACTGGATGCGTGAGATACCCGCCAGGTCGGCGCCGGTGTAGCTGCACCAGTTGCACAGAAACGCGATGATCCTCGGCTCCCACTCCTTCACCTTCGGTGTCTCGACGCTCACCTCGTGTTCGACTGCTATCGCCATCGTTCACCTCGATCCGACGGGTGCGAGGAGCCCGGTGAGCTCCGCGAGAATCTGGTCGTCCGTGAAACCGGAGCCGGTGATGGCCGACGCCGGGCATGCAGCAACGCAGGTGCCGCATCCCTTGCACAAGGCTTCGTTGACCACCGCCACTTGCATCTCTTCGTTGAACGTGATCGCCGTGTACGGGCAGAGGCTCAGGCACGTCTTGCAGCCTCCGCACAGCGCCTCGTTCACGGTGGCACGTACTGGATCGATGAGGACCTTGCCCCTCCCGATGAGCGACAGCACCCTCGCCGCCGCGGCCTGTGCCTGAGCGACCGTGTCAGGGATGTCCTTTGGGCCCTGGCTGCAGCCCGCGATGTACACGCCGTCGGTGGTCGTCCCGACGGGATCGAGCTTCGGGTGCCGCTCCATGAAGAACCCGTCCGGGCTCCGGCTGAGCGAGAAGACCCTCGCCGTGTCCTCAGCGTCGGCTTGGGGTTCGAGGGCGCCACACAGCACGACCATGTCAACGGGGATCTCCCGGAACCTCCCGATGAGGGTGTCCTCGCAGCGGACGAGGAGGTGCGGCCCGTCACCGTTGCCCCTATGGGCCGGCACGACCTCCGCCACCTTGCCTCGAATGACCGTTGATCCCTCGTGGAGGACTCGGGAGTAGAACTCCTCGTAGCCCTTCCCGAAGGCCCGTATGTCGATGTAGAACTGGTACACGTCGGCGTCGGTTCGCTCGATCGCGAGGTGGGCGAACTTCAGAGCCGCCATACAGCACACGCGGGAGCAGTAACGGTTGTAGTGCTCGTCGCGGGATCCGACGCAGTGGACGATGCCGATGGCCCGCGGCTCTTCGCCGTTGGCCATGAGCACCTTGCCGCCGGTCGGGCCGGTCGAGTTGAGCATTCGCTCGAACTCGAGGCTCGTCACGACGTTGGGGTAGCGCCCGTACCCGTACTGGGTGATCCGTCGGGCGTCGAAGCTCTTGAACCCGGTGGATACCATGATCTGCCCCACGTCGATCGTGGTGATCGTGTCCTCCATGTCGAGTCGGATGGCCTTCGGCGCACACACGTCGTCGCAGGCATGGCACTCGACACAGACGCCGCAGTGCAGACACCGCTGGGCCTCGTTCCGTGCGTCCTCTTCAGATAGGCCAAGATCGACTTCGTCGTAGTCGGCCAACCGCAGGTCGACCGGGCGTTTCGGCATGGCGACACGGGGAACCCGTGGGAGGTCCTCGTACTTCGCCGACTGCGCGTATGGTCGCTCCTCGAACCCGTACCGTGGATCGGGCGACGGCAGGTGGCTCTCGAACCCCTCAAGTGGCAGACCCTGCAGATGCTTGTCGATCGCCTCCGCGGCGCGCCTCCCCTGGCCCATCGCTTCGACGACGGTCGCCGGGCCGAGAACCGCGTCGCCACCTGCGAAGACGTTCGGCAGTGTCGTCTGGAGTGAATCGGGATCGACATCGACGGTGCCCCACTTACTGAAAGCCAGAGGCGTCGGGTCGCCTGTCGATGTTTCGGACCAGTCCCGATCGGGGTGCTGGCTGACGGCTGAGATGACCGTGTCGAACTCCCGCTCGTGGTTCGACCCCTCGACCGCGACCGGTCGCGGTCGCCCGCTCTCGTCGACATCACCGAGTTCCATCGTGACGCACTCGAGGCCGCGCACGCGCCCGTCGACGGCGAGGACCTCGACCGGGGCGACGAGATACTCGAACCGCACACCCTCGGCGACGGCGTCGTCGAACTCGTCTTCTTCGGCGGGCATCTCGGCGCGGGTCCTCCGGTAGAGGACCGTGACGTCGGCCCCTTCGCGTCGTGCCGCCCTCGCCGCGTCCATCGCCGTGTTGCCACCTCCGACGACCGCGACACGGGCTCCCGTCTCCTGGGGAAGGCCGAGGTTGAGGTTGCGGAGATAGTCGATGCCGGTCGCCACGCCCTGCGCGCCCTCGTTCGGGACGCCGAGGGAGATCCCCTCCTGGGCGCCGACGGCGATGAAGACCGCGTCGTAGCCGAAGGCCGATGTCTCGTTCGTCAGGTCGTCGAGCGTGAAGTCCCGTCCGAGTTCGGACCCGGTCTTCATCTCAACGCCCATCCGCTCGATGTACTCGATGTCCCGGTCGACCACGGGTCGCGGGCACCGGTAGCTGGGGAGACCGACGGCGAGCATGCCGCCCAGGCGGTCATGCTTCTCGTAGACGGTGACCTTGTAGCCCTTCGTCGCCAGGTCGAAGGCGCAGGTCAGGCCGGAGGGTCCGGACCCGATCACCGC
>JAUXCV010000248.1 GCA_030618675.1 Acidimicrobiia bacterium
CTCCACGCCCTCGAGATCGTGACGCCGACGAAGGCGCGACCGATCGCCCGGGTTGTCTCGGTCATGACCGGCATCGTGGTCGCAGGCGCGGCCTTCTACTACGGCGAGACGTTCCTGGCCATCTTCGTAGCGATGATCACGTTCATGGGGTTTCGGGAAGGCAGGAGTGAGACCCCGAGGGCGCGTCCGAAGCCGGAACCTTCTGTCGAACAGCCCCCGGATTCGGAACCGCCGGCGTTCCCGATCTAGTAGATCAGTAGATCAGCAGCGAGTAGATCAGTGGCGGCCCATCCTCTGCTCTACTGCTCTACTGCTCTACTCATCCCCTTTTGCGCACTACAAACTCCGGTCCCTATACTTGCAACTCCGGTTTCCCGCCGGAGTCCGCGCTTACCCTGAGGCGTTCGCAAGAGCGTTGTTGTGAGCGGAGTGGCTCACAGAAGGGATCGGCGAAGTCACTGCGCGTGACGACGCCGGTTTTCGTTCGTTAGAACCCTCGTTCCGAACTCATCGGACCTGGGTGCATCGAGAAGAGAGAGACGGTACCCACGTGCCGACCGTACAGCAGCTGGTCCGACAGGGCCGGAAGCCGAAGCCGAAGAAATCGAAGACCGTTGGTCTCGCAGGATCACCGCAGCGACGCGGTGTCTGTACCCGCGTCTACACCGTGACGCCGAAGAAGCCGAACTCCGCGCTCCGCAAGGTCGCTCGTGTACGGCTCACTTCCGGTGCCGAGATCACCGCCTACATCCCGGGTGAGGGCCACAACCTCCAGGAGCACTCGATCGTGCTCGTTCGCGGTGGCCGTGTGAAAGACCTTCCGGGTGTTCGCTACAAGGTCATCCGTGGTGCCCTCGATGCCGCAGGCGTCGACGGGCGCAGGCAAGCCCGTTCCCGCTACGGAACGAAGAAGGAGTCCTAGGCATGCGTCGTGCACCAGCCGAGGTTCGCAAGCTCGAACCAGATCCGGTCTACCGGTCCGTTCTCGTCACTCAGGTCGTCAACAAGGTGCTCTGGCGCGGCAAGAAGGGCGCTGCACGTCGCATCGTGTACGGCGCCCTGGACATCGTTGAACAGCGCACCGGGTCGGACCCGCTGACCGTGCTCAAGCGCGCTGTCGACAACATCCGCCCCTCCGTCGAAGTACGGTCGCGGCGCGTCGGTGGATCCTCCTACCAGGTTCCCGTAGAGGTCCGGCCCCGACGCGGCCAGACCCTCGCCGTTCGCTGGCTCGTGGAGTTCGCCCGCAAGCGCAGAGAACCCACGATGGCGGCCCGCCTCGCGAACGAGATCCTCGATGCGGCCAACCGCACCGGCGCAGCGGTGAAGCGCCGCGAAGACGTTCACAAGATGGCGGAGTCCAACAAGGCCTTCGCCCACTACCGCTGGTAATTCGAGAGCACTGAGACCTCATGGCACGCAACATCCCCCTCGAGAAGATCCGCAACATCGGGATCATGGCCCACATCGACGCGGGCAAGACCACGACGACGGAACGGATCCTCTACTACACGGGACGCACCTACAAGTTGGGTGAGGTCCATGAGGGCGCGGCCGTCATGGATTGGATGGAGCAGGAGCAGGAGCGCGGCATCACGATCACGTCCGCCGCAACGACCTGCGCTTGGAACGATCACGTGATCAACATCATCGACACCCCCGGTCACGTCGACTTCACTGTCGAGGTTGAGCGTTCGCTTCGAGTCCTCGACGGCGCTGTCGCTGTCTTCGATGCCGTATCCGGCGTCGAACCTCAGTCGGAGACGGTCTGGCGCCAGGCCGACAAGTACGGCGTTCCGAGGATCTGCTTCATCAACAAGATGGACCGGATCGGCGCCGATTTCTATGCGGCCACCGAGTCGATCATCGACCGTCTCGGAGGCAACCCCGTTGCCATCCAGATCCCGATGGGTGCCGAGTCGAACTTCCATGGGGTCATCGACCTCGTCGAGATGAACGCCATCATCTGGCACGACGAAGAAGGCAAAGAGCGGGAGATCGTCGAGATCCCCGAGGAGTACCTCGAGGTCGCCCAGGAGTGGCATCACAAGATGCTCGACGTCGTCGCCAACGAGAACGAAGCGCTTCTCGAGAAGTACCTCGAAGACCACGATCTCGATCCCGAAGAGATCCGCACCGTCATCCGGTGCGGAACGATCAACCGGAAGTTCGTTCCGGTGATGCTCGGTTCGGCGTTCAAGAACAAGGGCGTGCAGCCGTTGCTCGACGCGATCGTCGCCTACTTGCCGTCGCCGGCGGAGCTTCCCCCGGTGGAAGGCTTCAGACCGGGTCGCGAAGATGAAACCATCATCCGTGAACCCTCGGACGACGAGCCGTTCTCTGCGCTGGCTTTCAAGATCATGACCGACCCGTACGTCGGGAAACTGACGTACTTCCGTGTCTACTCCGGCACGATCAACAAGGGCGATGCCGTGTTGAACACCAGGGACGGCAAGAAGGAACGGATCGGCCGGCTCCTCCGTATGCATGCTGCGAAGCAGGAGGACATCAACGAGATCCACACCGGCGACATAGTCGCCGCCGTCGGTCTCAAGCACACGAAGACCGGCGACACCTTGTCCGCCGTGAATGCTCCGATCCAACTGGAGTCGATGACGTTCCCCGATCCGGTGATCTCGGTCGCGATCGAACCGAAGACAAAGGCAGACCAGGACAAACTCGGTGAAGCCCTGGCGAAGCTCGCAGAGGAAGATCCGACGTTCCAGGTCAGCAGCGATGACGAGACGGGCCAGACGATCATCGCCGGGATGGGTGAACTTCACCTTGAGATCCTGGTTGAACGCCTCCGGCGCGAGTTCAAGGTCGACGCCAACGTCGGCCGTCCGCAGGTCGCGTACCGCGAGACGATCAAGAAGGCCGTCAACAAGATCGACGCCAAGTTCAAGCGTCAGACCGGCGGTTCCGGCATGTTCGGCCATGTGGTCATCAACCTCGAGCCGCTCGCCCCGGGCAGCGGATTCGAGTTCGTCGACGCCGTCAAGGGCGGGAACGTCCCACGCGAATACATTGGAGCCGTCGAGAAGGGCATGCGGCAGGCGCTCGATTCGGGCATCCTCGCCGGTTACCCGCTTGTCGACCTGAAGGCATCGCTCATCGACGGTTCGGCCCACGCTGTGGACTCGAACGAGATGGCGTTCCGTATCGCAGGGTCGATGGCCCTGAAAGACGCTGCGAAAGCAGCAGGCATGAAGCTTCTCGAGCCCGTGATGGAGCTCGAGATCGTCACCCCGGAGAACTACCTGGGTGATGTCATCGGTGACCTGTCCTCTCGCCGAGGAAAGGTCGAATCGATGGACCAACGTGGACACGGCCGGGTCGT
>JAUXCV010000185.1 GCA_030618675.1 Acidimicrobiia bacterium
GTCAAATTCGGTGGAATTGGCCGCCTCCAAGCCGGCGACGTTGCGGGCGAACTCGACGACGGCACATTGCATTCCCAGGCAAATCCCAAAGAACGGGATTCCCCGTTCGCGGGCGAAGCGAATGGCATCGATCTTGCCTTCGATCCCTCGCTCGCCGAATCCGCCCGGAACCAGAAGGCCGTCATATCCAGCTAGCAGACGCTCGGCGCCCTCGCGTTCGATGTCTTCGCTGCGGATCTTCCCGATGCGAACCGTCGTATCGTGGTGGATTCCAGCATGATCCAGCGACTCGTAGATCGACTTGTATGCGTCCATGTGCTCGGCGTACTTGCCGACGACGGCGATGCTCAATTCGTGTTTCGGGTTCCGCATACGATGCAGCATGTCCCGCCACTGGTCCAGGTCCAGCGTATTGGCTTTCAGCCCCAACTTTCGGACAACCAGTTCATCCAGTCCGTGTTCCACCAGACTCAACGGCACCTCGTAGATCGAAAAATCCTTGTCTTTCTCTTCGATCACGGCATCCAAAGGAACATTGCAGAACAGGGCGATCTTCTTTCGCTCGTCCAGCGAAATCGTCTGTTCGGTGCGGCAGATAAGGATATCCGGTTGGATACCGATCTGACGCAACTGGCCGACGGAGTGCTGAGTCGGCTTGGTCTTCAGTTCGCCAGCCGCTTTCAGATATGGCACCAACGTCAGGTGGATGTACAGGCAATTCTCCTTGCCCACGTCCAGCGAGAATTGGCGGATCGCCTCCAGGAACGGTTGACTCTCGATGTCGCCCACCGTGCCACCGATTTCGGTGATCACGACGTCGGTCTCGTCATCGGCCAATTTCTTGATAACGCGCTTGATCTCGTTGGTGATGTGTGGAATCACCTGAACGGTGGCTCCCAGATAGTCGCCGCGGCGCTCCTTGCGGATCACCGACTGGTAGATGGAGCCGGTCGTCACGTTGGAGTCCCGCCTGAGGTGAACCCCTGTGTATCGCTCGTAGTGGCCGAGGTCGAGGTCGGTCTCTCCCCCGTCATCGGTCACGAAGACCTCGCCGTGCTCGAAGGGGTTCATCGTGCCGGGGTCAACGTTGATGTACGGGTCGAGCTTCTGGAGCGTTACACGCAGCCCGCGCGCCTCGAGAAGCCGCCCGAGAGATGCAGAAGTGATCCCCTTACCCAGACTTGAGGTCACCCCACCGGTGACAAATACGTGCTTGGTCACGCTGCGCTCCACCTCGGAAGGCCGAAGCATACCGGACGCGTACCGCTGAGCACGACACCTCCGCTCACGACGCTGAAGCGATCGTCAAGAGCTCCGCGGCGTGTTCACGGCCCCGTTCGCTGTCTGGGAGTCCGGCGAGCATCCTGGATAGCTCCTCCAGTCGCTCATCGCCCTCCAGCTCGGAGACCGTCGCCGTGTTGCCCTCCCTGCGAACAACGAAGTGGGACTCTGCGAAAGCGGCGACCTGTGGGAGATGCGTCACACAGAAGACCTGCCGTTCCGTGGCGAGGTGCTTCAGCTTCGCTCCCATCGCTAGGGCGGTCGCCCCGCCGGTCCCGGCGTCGATCTCGTCGAACGCGATGATGGACACATCCGCTGTCCCCGATGCGAGCCGCAGTGCGAGAATAAGTCGGCTCAGTTCTCCGCCCGATGCGATCTTGGATACCGGACCGGGAACCAACCCACGGTCCGACGCGAATTCGAGAACCACCTGGTCCGCCCCTTCCGGGCCGGGTTCTCGCTCGGTGATTCGGAACCCGACGTAGGGATCGGAGAAGCCCAGATCTCGTAGATGTTCGATCGCGTTCGACGAGATGCGCTCGCCGGTCTCTCGGCGGTGTTGTCTCAGCGTCCTCGCCGCCTCGTCTACGTCGGCACGAGCCGTCACGTGAAGGCGGGCGATCACGCCCGGCCGATCGAGGCGGGCTTCCAGCTCGGCTGCTCGCTCGGCCGCCTCGGCCCCGAACGCGAGCACGGCATCGAGGTCGTCGCCGTACTTGCGCTTCAGATCACCGAGCAGAGCGAGGCGCTGCTCAACCCGGTCCAGATCCTGCGGATCATGATCCAGATCAGCGTTCACCCTGGCGATCTCGGCGTTGAACTCGGACAGCAACTCATTGAGCTGTCCACTCAGATCTGCGAGCGGCTCGAGCGATGGCGCGGTGCGCGAAGCAGCACGAAGCTCTCGATCTGCGCTCTCGAGATCTGCAGACGCGCCGCTCTCCCCCGCAGCCGTCTCGACTGCGGCGAGTCTCTCCCGGAGTTCCTCTGAGTTCCTCAGACGCGAGGCTCGTTCCGCGATCTCCCGGTCCTCCCCCTCTGCGAATCCGGCGGCGGCGATCTCATCTCTCTGGAAACGAACCATGTCCAGTTCCCGCTCGAGTGCGCGGTGATCACCGCCGAGCGCAGCAGCCTGCTGCTCGGTCTCGACGAGCGCCTCCCATGCGGTTCCGTAGTTGGCCAGGGCATCCCTTCCGACCTCCGGCATCGCCCCATCCAGGAGGCGTCGAACAGCTCTCGGTTCACTGAGCAGCGTTCGATCGTGCTGGCCGACCACGTCGAGCACGCCACTCAGCGCTTCTGCCAGGTTCCCCGCTGTCGCCATCGATCCATCGATCGAAGCTCGCGAGCGCCGGCGGTCCACTCTGCGGCCGATGATGCGCTCTTCGCCGTCCTCGACGAATCGGGCCTCGACGGTGGTTTCATCGCCGTTCGGACCGATCTGATCCTTGCGTGCTTGCTCACCCCGCAGGAGTCTCAGGGCTCCAAGAAGCAGCGTCTTGCCGGTCCCCGTCTCCCCTGTGATCACGACAAGCCCGGGTCCAGGTTCGAGGTGCGCTCGCGGGATCAGACCGAGGTTGCCGACCGACAACTCGTCAAGCATGGGCGAGGCCGAACTGGTGTCGGACGGCCTGTGGAAACGGATGCGCGTCGAGCGTCATGAACCGGGCGCTTCTGACGCCGCGAGATACCACGACGCTCCCGCCCGGTTCGATCGTCCCGATCTCTCGTCCATCGACGTTCACCCGTGCCGGGCGGTCGATCTCTACGGTCACCGCGATTTCAGCATCTGGGGACACGACGATGCTTCGCGACAAGAGGCTGTGTGGAGCGATCGGTGTGAGGACGAGAGCCTCCACCTCGGGATCGATGACCGGTCCCCCTGCCGATAGCGAGTAGGCGGTGGATCCAACCGGGGTTGCGATGATCATGCCATCTGTCCGATACTCGGCGAATCGGCGACCGTTGATCGCAACCCCGATCTCGATGATCCGTTCGCTCACGACCTTCTCGATCACCACGTCGTTGATCCCGGTGGCAGCGAAGCCCGGTCCCTCAACGGCGACCGTCATCACGGAGAACACGCGAAGTCTTTCGTTTGACAACGCCTCGGCGAACGCGTCGATCTCGTCGACGGCGAACTCGGCGAGGTAACCCACTCGGCCGACGTTGATCCCTGCGATGGGAATGCCGGTGTCGAAGGCCAGACGTGCGGCTCTCAGCACGGTTCCGTCGCCACCGACTCCGATCACCGCTTCGACGTCTGAGGGGAGACTGTCACCTATCACGGTGATCGTCTCAACGCCGCGCTTGGCGCACGCCGCCGTCAAGACCTTTGCCGCGTCGGCTGCGTGCGCCTTTTCCTCATGTATGACAACGGCAATTCGCTTCACGCTTGGTTCTCCTCGAGAACGATCGCTCGTACGGTACCGGCATCGACGACTCGTTCCGCCCTCCTGCCGTGAACAAGGAACTCGCGGTTCCCCTCCGTCCCCGTTATCGAGGAGACGACGACACCGACCACTCCGATCCCGTTCGCTGCCAGAGCGTCCGCTGCCTGCTCGATCGCAAGCACGTGAGATTCTGGATCCCTGACGATGCCGCCCTTCCCCACAAGCTCTCGCCCAACCTCGAATTGGGGCTTCACAAGGAGTACCCAATCCGAGTCCGACGAGCCCAGGGACGCCAGTTGAGGAGCAACGAGCGCAAGGGAGATGAAGGACAGATCGGCGACGATGAGGTCGAACGGTGCTCCGAGTGCCCCCGGGTCGGCGTGCCGAATGTTCGTGCGCTCGACGACCTTCACCCTCTCGTCGATTCGAATCCGGTTGTGCATCTGACCGTATCCCACATCGACCGCCACCACTTCGACCGCTCCCCGCTGCAGCAAGCAGACGGAGAAGCCGCCCGTGGAGGCGCCAACGTCGATAGCCCTTCTACCGTCAACGGAGATCCCGAATGTCTCAAGCGCTCCGTCGATCTTCGCCCCGGC
>JAUXCV010000252.1 GCA_030618675.1 Acidimicrobiia bacterium
CGGGAGATCGTGGCGAAGAGTCCGACGGCGCAGCGGATGTTGAAGTACGCCTTCAATCTCCAGGACGACGGAATGGTCGGACAGCAACTCTTCGCCGGCGAAGCAACCCGTCTCGCCTACGGAACGGACGAAGCCAAGGAAGGCCGCGACGCGTTCCTGGAGAAACGCGACCAGGACTACACGAACTTCCCGTGGCACTTCTGAGCGAACAGCAGACAGCTGTCGCGGTACTCAGTACTCAGTACTCACTACTCAGTACGGCGCGGAGCGCCCCATGAACGCTTGGGTTCTTGCTTCTCGACCGGCGACTCTGCCGGCTGCTGCGGCACCGGTCATCGTGGGGAGTGCGCTCGCAGGAGCCGCCGGGGTATTCCGGTTGGATGCGTTCGCCGTGATCCTGTTCGCGGCGCTCGCGATCCAGATCGGAGTGAACTTCGCAAATGACCTCGCCGATGCCGAGAAGGGCGCCGACACCGAGGCCAGGATCGGACCCATTCGCGCCGTGGCGACCGGCTTGCTGAGTGCGAGCCAGATGAAGCACGGGATCATGGCTGCATTCGGACTCGCGACGCTCGCCGGGGCCTATCTCATCTGGCTCGCAGGCTGGGTGATCCTCGCCATCGGCGTCATCTCGATCATCGCGGCTCTCGGCTACACCAACGGTCCGATCCCTTACGGCTACTACGGGCTCGGTGAACTGTTCGTCTTCATCTTCTTCGGTCTCGTCGCCACCGTCGGCACACGGTACGTCTATGACCGGACCGCCCCGGCGGATGCATGGGTGAGTGGGATCGCGATGGGTCTTCTCGCAGCGGCGATCCTCGTCGCGAACAACGTGAGGGACCGCGAAACGGATCAGGTGGCGGGGAAACGCACGCTTGCGGTGATTGTCGGGCGGAACCCGGCCCGATGGCTCTACGCCGCCATGGTTCTCGGTTCCTTCGCCGTCATCGCCGTCGCCGTGCCGTTCGGCTTCCTTCCGACCCCGTCGCTGCTCACGCTCCTGGCTCTCCCTCTCACGGTGTCACCGATCAGAACGATCTTCGCTGAGACCGCCGGACCACCGCTCATCGGAGTGCTCAAGGGCACAGCACGGCTCCAACTCGTCTTCGCTGCACTGCTCGCTGTGGGAGTCCTGATCGCGTGATCGGCGGTAACCTCGCTGATGTGGACCCAGCAGAAGCGCTCACGACACGGCTTGCAGGTGCGTTGGCCGATCTCGGCTTACGCCATGTCGTCATCTCCCCCGGCTCACGAAGCACACCGCTCGCCCTCGCCTTCACCGCTGAACCAAGGATCACCGCTCACGTGCTCCTCGACGAGCGCTCCGCCGGGTTCTTCGCTCTCGGCATCGCCAAACAAGGAGGCGTCCCGACGGCACTCGTGTGTACGTCCGGCACGGCCGCCGCTCACTATCTCCCGTCGGTTGTGGAGGCCGGCCAAGCACGCGTACCGCTGTTGATTTTGACGGCCGATCGTCCTCCCGAACTCCGCGGTGTAGCCGCCCCTCAGACCATCGATCAGATCGATCTCTACGGATCTGCCGTCCGGATGTTCCACGACATCGGCGTCCCCGACGAGGTTATAGCCGACGGGGCACCGTCGCTTGCCCTCCGTGCCTGGTCGGCTGCCCTCGACGCCCCCCAGGGTCCGGTCCACTTGAACTTCCCGTTCCGCGAACCGCTCGCCTCTCCGACCGAAGCGGTAGAGCCGACGACACTCAGACACCACCGCGGTGAGGTGCAGCTTCCGCCCGAGGCGCTCGTCGGTCTTGGTGAGCGTCTCTCGGGCCGGCGAGCGCTCATCGTCGTCGGCGGGTACCAGCGTCCCGGCTTCGCTGCCGCCACGGCCATGCTCACCGGCGAGGCTTCGATTCCCGTCCTGGCAGACATCCAGTGTCGATTCCCATCGCCGTCAACGATCGTCCACGGCGACCTTCTCGCCACAGCCGGGTTCCTCAGCGAGTATGAACCAGAGATCATCATCCGGGTCGGTCACCTCCCAACCTCTCGCCCGATCTGGTCCTGGCTCCAGGAGACCGGTGCCGAGCAGGTCACCCTCGATGACGCCGGGTGGCGTGATCCGCTCGACGCTGCCACGGTGGTGTACCGGGCCGATCCGGCAGTGACGTTCGCGGACCTCTCCGGACGCGTAGCGCCGGCGCCCTCTTCGTGGCTTCCGACGTGGCAAGCTGCCGACCGCGCCGTAGGCCTCGCCGTGGGACGGGTCCTCGAAACTGAACCCTTCCCGAACGAACCGGCGATCGCCAGGGCCGTATGGGAATCCACCCCCACCGGCGCCACCATCTACGCCGCCTCTTCGATGCCGATCAGGGATCTCGACTCCTTCGCCGGTTCAACCCGCGGCGAGATCGCGACCCTGTCGAATCGCGGAGCGAACGGCATCGATGGCCTCCTCTCCGCCGCGGCCGGAGCGTCGGCATCCGACGGTCGACCCGTCGTGGTGCTCGCCGGCGACCTCTCGGTTCTCCACGATGCCACGGCGCTCGGCGTCATCGCCCGTCTCGACCTTCCCGTCACGATCGTGGCCGTCAACAACGACGGCGGTGGGATCTTCCACTTCCTCCCCCAGGCCGACCGACTCGAACCTGATCGATTCGAGATGCTCTTCGGCACGCCGCACGGGCATTCGCTTGCGGACGTCGCGAATGCCTTCGGGGTACCGGCCCGCGAGATCAGCGACAGCGAGGGCCTTCGCGCGACGATCGCCACAACGAAGGGCCCGTCCTTGATCGAGATACGCACCGACCGGGCGAAGAACGTCGAAGTCCATGAGAGATTCAGGGCCGCCGCGAAAGGGGCCCTGAGCGAGTAGAGGGCCGCCGGGTCCCCCGTCAAGAGCTGCGAGCCGCGAGTTACGGGCTACGGGCAGGAGTCTGTGCCGGATACCGGCGACCGAGTACTCTCAAACCATGTTCTACCGGATGCGGACGTACCGGGCGGTGCAGGAGAACCTCAGCGACTTCCACCGTTTCTTCCATGAGCGTCTTCTCCCGATCCAGCGGCGCCACGGCGCTCGCCTCATCGGTCGATGGGAGACCGAGGACCACCGCGTCATCTCCATCTGGGAGTACGACAGTCGGGACGAGTTCCGACGGATCCACCGGGACGTGCGAGACGATCCGGACACGGCCGTCGCTCGGGAGATCCGACGAACACTCGGCCCCCTGTTCGTCGAGAAGGAGGACACGTTCATGGTGGGAGTAGCGGAGTAGTCAGTAGCAGGAACCAAGGGCTCTGAGCGGACCCGATACCGGATACCGACTACCGGATACCGGCG
>JAUXCV010000049.1 GCA_030618675.1 Acidimicrobiia bacterium
CGAAACGTGTCCCTTGTAGAACAGCGTGAACGGCAGGTAGCCGACGGCGAACCCGATGAAGCCGATGAGCGTGTTCAGGTAGCCCATGCCGATCCGCATGTAGGAGCGGATCTCACAGCTAACCGTGAGCCGGGCGCTGAAATCTCTCGAGGAACGCCTCGACGTTGTGCTCTTCGAACGCACCAAGCTGGGTCTTGACCCGCCCGACGCCGCCGAACTCCTCTTCCCCCGTGCCGTCAACGCCCTTCGGGAGATCGATGCGGCTCTCCGCGACCTCCAGGGTCCCTCAGCAGCGGACCTGCTGTCCGTCGGTACGACACCCGAGATGCTGATGCTCGTGGCACCGGCCGCCCGGAATCTCATGGACGGTGCCAGTGAACTCGGCCACCTTGAGGCCTCCGCCGGGGATGACCTCATCGCCGGCCTCCGCTCCAACACCATCGACCTGGCGCTCCCTCCAGACGGCTCGTGGGAGAGAGTCACCCTCAGAGGTCTCATGGGTCGCGACCCCCACGGTCCGACCTTTGAGGCAGCCGGTGGTGGTGTATCGAAGCGCCTTCTTCGAGAGGGATTCTCGGTCTATCTGCCGATCGGATGCGCCGACGACATCGACGATGTCGATACGGTCGAACCCGTCCACGAGGTCACGGTGCATGCCGTCACACGTGAACCCGTGCTGCCGGATTCGCCTGCGGCCCGCCTCATCGAACACATTCGGGAGGTCGTCACGTCGGCGCCCTGATGTGACCCTTGTCCCTGGTCAGCGCCGGATCCCTTCCGTACGGTACGGGTATTGGAAAGGACGGTACATGCAGCTTTCGCAAGCGCAGGGTTCAAAGGACATGCCCCTCCTCAGTGAGACGATCGGGGAGAACCTCGAGCACACCACGGCTCGGTTCCCGGAACGCGACGCGTTGATCGTTCGTCACGAAGGGATTCGCTGTACCTATCGCGAATTCGATGAGGCAACCGATCGACTGGCGAAGGCGTTCCTGAGGCTCGGTGTCGAACTCGGCGACCGCGTCGGGATCTGGAGCCCGAACTGCGCCGAGTGGGTCGCCGTCCAGTACGCGACTGCGAAGATCGGAGCGATCCTCGTCAACGTCAACCCGGCCTATCGAACGTCCGAACTCGAGTACGTGCTCAACCAGTCCGGGTGCCGCTTCCTCGTTTCGGCACCCGAGTATCTGACATCGGACTATCGCGCCATGGTCGAAGCGGTCGCCGGGTCCACACCGGGCCTCGAGCGGACGATCTTCCTCGATTCGCCCGAATGGAACGATCTCTTCGACGCAGGGGATGCCGTACCGGACGAAGAACTGTGGCAGCGTGAGTCGCTCCTCGACGCAGACCAACCGATCAACATCCAGTACACGTCGGGCACCACCGGATTTCCGAAGGGCGCGACCCTGACTCATCGGAACATCCTGAACAACGGGTACTTCTGCGGCGAGCG
Source organism: Acidimicrobiia bacterium (assembly GCA_030618675.1). GTDB lineage: Bacteria > Actinomycetota > Acidimicrobiia > Spongiisociales > UBA5794 > JAHEEL01. The sequence goes on from JAUXCV010000049.1 coordinate 1,457, forward strand.
GCTCGGCTACACCGAGCACGACCGGGTCTGTATCCCCGTCCCCTTCTACCACTGCTTCGGAATGGTCATCGGGAACCTCGCGTGCACAAGTCACGGTGCTGCGATGGTGATCCCGGCGCCGGGATTCGATGCCGGCGCCGTCCTGGAGGCCGTTGAGGCTGAGGAGTGCACCAGCCTGTACGGCGTGCCGACGATGTTCATCGCGGTGCTCGAGCACGAGGATCTTGCGAAGCGGGACGTGTCCACGCTTCGCACCGGCGTGATGGCCGGTGCCCCCTGCCCCATCGAAGTCATGAAACGGGTCATTACCGAACTGAACATGGCAGAGGTCACCATCGCCTACGGCATGACCGAGATGTCCCCCGTCGCGACCCAGACGCTACGCGACGACACGATCGAACGACGTGTCGGCACTGTGGGTGTTGCCCATCCTCACGTCGATATCCGGATCGTAGATCCCGACACCAGGGAGGTCGTTCCTGCCGGTACGTCCGGCGAGTTCTGTGCCCGGGGATACTCGGTCATGCAGGGTTACTGGAATGACGCCGAGCGGACGGCTGAGTCGATCGATTCCGACGGTTGGCTGCACTCGGGAGACCTCGCCGTGATGGACGACGCCGGGTACGTGAAGATCGTCGGTCGCCTGAAGGACATGATCATCCGCGGCGGCGAGAACGTCTATCCGCGGGAGATCGAGGAGTATCTCTTCACCCACCCCGACGTCGTCGATGCCCAGGTGGTCGGGGTTCCCGACGAGCGGTTCGGGGAGCAGATCATGGCCTGGGTCCAGAAACGGGAAGGATCGAGTCTCTCCGAAGGGGACCTCATCGAGTTCTGCAAGGGAGCGATCGCCCATTTCAAGGTTCCCAGGTACGTGCGCTTCACGGACGAGTATCCGATGACGGTGACCGGCAAGATCCAGAAGTTCCGGCTCCGCGAACAAGCGATCGAGGAACTCGGCCTCGAGTCGGTCGCAGACGCCGAGCCCGCCTGACTTCAGTCCCCGATCGCCGTCGGCTCCACAACGACGTCCTGGAGGTCGCGAACCGCCGCCGATAGATGGCCGAGCGCCTCCACGTAGTCGGTCTTCGTCGGCCGACCCTGGCCGATGTCGATCGCGACATCCTCGGCCGCCGCTTCGAGTCGAATCAACGCATCGCGCAGATGCTCCCACGTCCGACGGGTGATGAGCACCTCGTCGGGACCGAGCGCTCTCCGCTTGGCTTCGCGGCGTGCCTCGTACGCACGCTGACGATGGGACTTCCGGCAGTAGCGTTGCGGGCGCCCCGGACCCGGAGCGGCCTTGAACGCTCCCCCACACCACGCACAGTGCCGAATTCGTTCTGCCACAGTGATGGAATCCTATCCGGTCTTCCGTCACCAGCCGGGGATCACACCTCTCGTCGTGCCATCAGAACGAAACTCGCTGTGATCGCACCCAGCGAAAGGACGATCGTCAATGAAAGGGACCTCCAGTACACGAAGTCTCCACCGCCGATCAAAGCGTCGAAGCTTCCGACGAGATTCGACGGAAGCCACGGAGCGGCCTGTGGAATCAGCCCGATGATGCCGAAAGCGATCAGCGCTCCGACCGAGATCAAGGCGGTTCCAGGGACGCTGCGAACGAACGATGCGGTCAGACCCGTCAAGGCGACGACGAACGTGAGATACACCGAGACGAGCACCGAAGCCGTGACCGTTCCTCCGACGTCCGGCGTGCCGATCAACAGCGACGCACCAGCGAAGGCGATCGCCGTTCCGATGCTGAACGAAGCAGCGGCTGCCGCCATGTTGATCACGTATCGCGGAGTCAGGATCCTGGGAATGGGCGCTCTGGTACGCAAGAACACGGCCATCTCCGGCTTGGCGTCCAACGCCAAGGCCGCTGCCGCGACGAATGCGACGGCAAGGATCCCTATCTGAAGGGCGTTCCCCAGATACTGCGCCATCGCCAATTCGGGACTCGGTGGGGGAACCGCGATCTCGATACCGCCGCCGACCGCTTCGACGATCTGCGGAAGGAATCGCGCCGTGAGCGGACCGAGCACGCCGAACGACGTGAAAACGGCGAGCAGGATCCACAGCCGATGGGTTCGAATGAGACGAAGGACCTCGAGGCGCCACAGATTCATCCGGTCACCTCGAGGAAGACGTCTTCCAGAGTTCGCTCGACAGGAGCAATCGAGACCACGACAGCATCGATACGCGCGAGGCAACGGATCAGTTCCCGCTCGATCACAGCCGCGCTGCCGGCCGATACGATCACGTCGCCGCCCTCCTCGGCGACGTCGGTGACCCAATCGCACAGTCTGAGAGCGGTGACGATCCGATCCCCGTTCCCCCTCACCTGGATCCGATACGACGGCCGCCGTCCGGATCCGCGAACGAGTTCCTGGAGCGTTCCTTCGTACACCAGACGACCCCTATTGAGGATCCCGATCTCATCGCAGACCTCCTCGACGTCATCGAGGATGTGGCTGGAGAAGACCACCGTCGCATCGCCGCGGAGATCGTTCACCATGTCGAGTACTTCTCGTCGTCCGGCGGGATCGAGAGCGGCCGCGGGTTCGTCGAGAAGGAGCACCTCCGGGTTACCGACCACAGCGGCGGCCAGTCCGAGGCGCTGCAGCATCCCTCGCGAGAATCCCCCGACCCGTCGCCGCGCGACGTCCAGAAGGCCCGTGCGGCCGAGGACGGCCTCGATGACGCCCGGATCGTGTTCAGGCGAGGCCAGATCGAGGGAGAGTTCGACCACTTCCCGGGCTGTCATCCATGGATCGAACTTCGGTGTGTCGGGGAGCACCGCCACGCGAGCAGCATCGACGGTGTATTGGCCTTCCGTCGGTGTTCGAAGTCCTGCAAGGACGCCCAGGAGCGTTGTCTTGCCGGCGCCGTTGGGACCGATGAGTCCGTACACAGATCCGCGACTCACGGAGAGACTGACACCGTCGAGAGCGAGCGTCTCGCCGTAGCGTTTGGTGATCTCTGTGACCTCGACAACGTTCTTCGTCATATCGGAACCGATGCTACCGGACCCCGGTGTCGCGTCCCTCCGACCCGGGTTTCGCCACCTCTGGTGTCGATCCGGAAAGAACCTCAAGTACCAGCGCATCGAGATCGGCTTCGGAAGTCACCGCGTAGGCGACCAGCGGTCCGCCATGAAACCGGTTGGCACTCTTCTTCGATGCTCTCTCGATCAGTTCGTCACTCCACACCCACATTGCGACCTCCCAACACTCCGCACCAACACACATGCCAAACGTACCTCGTCTGTCAAATGAGCCTGACCGGCGGAAACACCGCGGTGTGGTTCAGCCCTCTATCAAGACCGTATCGGGCTGATACGTCGACCACGCGAACCAGAACGTGTCGAGATGCTCGATCCGCTGCAAGCGGGTGCCTTCGAGCGCTCCGGAGACCGCTTCGCCGCTGATGATCCAGGTGCTTCCGGTCTCCTCGTCGACGAACTGCTTGCCCTCGGCAGCGAAGGTCAGAGAGCGCCCATCCACGATACGGGAGAAGACACCCACCGATCCGACGTCGCGGCCATCCTCGAGGTTTCCCTCGTCGAGGGCAGACGCCTGTCCGGCCTTCCAGAAGATCACCAGGTCCTGCTCGGCAACGGTGACGTTCGTGGCACTCGCCTCGCCATCACTGAGGGAGTTCAGGTCGTAGGCCACTACCTCGTCACCCAATGAGATTCCGACGACTCGCTGTTTCGCGAGTCCACGATCATCGAGGGCGCCCCTGAAGAGAAACGGCTGGGTGCTGTCGTCGTCGTAGCCCTCGTACGGGTTCTGGCCGTAGGGACGGTCGAATCCGGTGGCGGTCCAGTCGAGGACCTTGCTCGTCGGGTAGGCGGCGCGGAAGTCGTCCCACGCCATCAGCGGAGACCCGATCGCCTCCAGTTGCGTCCCTGTGAGGATCCCCACGATGGCTTTCCCGTCGAAATGGGTCCAGAGTGACTCCGTGGCACGGTCATACATGACCAACGCCGAGGCGAAAAGCCGTCCCGAAGTCCCGAATGTCGTCTCAACGCCGTTGATCTCCCTGCGATATGTGACGGCGGAGTTGCAGAGCGGGCAGTAGGTGATCGATACCGGTACTCCCCCGACGGTGTCGTTCACGATCTCGTGCCAGATCATCGCTCGGATCGGATAGGCGCGAGCGTCACCGTTGATCTCTAGCGCGACCACGGACTCGGACGGATCGAGGATCTCGAGATTGTCGGCGGTGTCGAGGAACACCGGGTCGTCGATCGGCGGAATACCGTCGGGGGGTGGTCCGCCGGAGATGATGTCCGCAAGTGGCACGAGAGGCTCGGGGAACTCCGCCGAATCGGGGGCGTCCAGAGCAGACGGACCCGCCGGAAGCGCAGAGACCGGTGCATCAGCTGTTGCCGTGGTGGATGTAGACACCGTGGTCGACGGGAGCACCTCCGTCGTGGGTTCTTCAGTCGCGGAACCGTCGACCGACGTGCTGCACGCGGCGGCGATGAGCGCGATCGCGGCGAACACGGTCAGCATGGTGGTTCGAGTCACGGTGGGTCCTTTCGGTGTTCATCTATCGAACGCCTACGCGCGACATCCTGTTCCTGTCTGTCGGCAATCCGACAGTGCGGGCCGGCCCATAGACACGGCCGGTTCTTGTTCTCATGATCCGCCGCCAGCCCTCGCCGCCTCTCGCCTCGCTTCCGCCGATATCGTGAGGCACGGACTTGACACCATCGCTGCGGTGATCGGTGTGATCGGCGTTATCAGTGCTGCCATCTTGTTCGGTGTGGTCTCGTACATGGCCCCCGATCTCAATGAGATCTACGACCCCTCGCGGTCGGACGATCAGATTCCCAAGGGATTTCGTCAACTGTTGGCGCGCGACGCTATCCGTCCGATCTACGACCCGGAGTTCGTGACTGCCGAGGTCACGGCGTGGAGCGATGACGGGACTTCGAACGGCCCATCCGAGACGATGGAGATCATCAGGACGGCTCCCGTCACAGCGAGAATCGACGCACCGATGAGAACGCCTCGCCAATCCAGCCCCAATCCTCGGATCAGATGTGGCGCGGCGCTGCCGACCGTGAGTGCCCCGACGAGGACTCCGAGTACCATGCCCCGGCCCTTCTGGAACCATCCGGCCATCGCCTTCATGCCGCTCGGATAGACACCGGCGAGAGCGACACCGGTCATGAACAGCACCACATAGGCGAGCGCCACGCTGTCTCCGGTCACAGAGATGACGGCCAGGTTCGAAACTGCTCCAACGAGCGCAGCGACCGTGAAGAGCTTCCTTGCTGCTACCGAGTCGGCAAGCCCGGAGATCGCGATCGCGAGCGCGCCGACCACGAACCCGATCTGTACTGCCAGTGTCAGCCATGACGATTCACCGACGGAGAGACCCCACTGCTCACGAAGTTGGGGAGCAACGGCAGCGGCTGAGAACCACAGGGTCAGCACGAGCAACTGGGAGAGGGCGGTCCCGATGAGCGCTCGCCGCTGACCCGAGATCGCAACGACATCCGTCGTCGTACGACTACTCATCGACGGACAAAGCGGCTTCCGGTGATGGCCGTCGCGTCCGCTGTGACGCGAATGCGAAGATCACGGCAAGGACCACGATGCCGACGAATCCCAGTCCCCAGAGGAGCGGAGCAGAAGCGATCACATTCTGTGCCGCCTGGGAGAGGTTCTCGATGAAGCGGAAGGGTCCGCTGTCGCCGAGCGCCTGCGCTCCCGACTTGAGGCTCACCGTCCAGAACCACACGATGTAGAGGCCCGCCGCGATCAGGACGACTCCAGATACCCTGGCGATGTAGCGAGCCGATCCACGCAACCAGGCGATGAGCGACTGCTTCCCCACGGCGATCGCAACGGTGACCGCCATCAGCACAACGGCCATTCCTGCGCCATAGGCCACGAAGGTCGCGATGCCCGACACGAAGGACCCACGCGTCACCTGAGTTGCCACAACGGTCAGGAATACGGGGAGAGTGCATGACAGGGAGGCCACGGCATAGGAGATGCCGAAGAGGAACACCGATCGGTACCCCCGTCCGGATGCCGCTTTGCCCGCGCTGGGGAGACCCACCTTCAACTCGTAGCCTCGGACCAGAGCGATGCCGAGTCCGATGACGGCCACACCGACCACGATCGCCACCCACGGAATCAGGTCGATCACGACACGGAATCCGGCCGTGATGAGAATCCCGGCTAGGCCGAAGACAACGAGGAACCCAGCGGACACGATCGCTCCGACCATGATCGCCCCTCGCAATGCGGCAGTGCGACCCTGGTGCCCCTCTTCGATCCCCATGAAGTACGACAGGTAGGCCGGAAGCATGGCGAACCCGCAGGGGTTCACGGTCGCGACCAACCCCGCCGCGAACGCTAGAGCGAGCGGCGCGTCGATCATGTCGCTAACGCTTCCTCGATCATGTCGAGCAACTGTGCCTCGGTCAGAGGTCCATTGTGCTGTTCAACGATGCGCCCCTCGGCATCGATCAAGACCGTGAACGGCATCCCGATGCCACCGAACTCCAGGTAGAGATCACCAAGAGGATCGTCCCCGAGATCAAAGAGAACCCCGGTCTCTTCGACGAGACGGAGAGCATCGGCACGATCGTCCTGGATATTCAGGCCCAGGAAGGCCACTTCATCGCCGACGCTCTGTTGTGCCGGCTTGAACGCCGCGGCCATCTCGGCGACGCACGACGGGCACCAGGATGCCCAGAAGTTCACGACCAGAGGCCGGCCCTCGTAGTCGGCAAGCGTGGCAGACGATCCGTCGAACATCACGAACTCGGAGAGAGGGGCCGGGCGGCGCTCGTCGACGGCGACCGTCGACGGCGATGCTTCGTCGGTTGCCACAGGGCCGGCATGGGCGTCGGAGCCTGAGCATGCCGCGCCAAGGAGAGCAAGTGCCAATCCGAGGGAGGCGAGAGTGAGCTTTGTCATGCCTCGTGGAACGCCCGCCGTCGCATCCGATCCACGAGAACGTCGTCTTCCCGACGATTCGACTCCCGCCTCGACTCGCTCAACGGCATCTCTCAGGACGATGCAAAGGCGGATTCGAGAGCATTCCGGGACGAAGGTCCCTGCATTGAAGGGTCCCATGCCCCTACGGCTGACACCGAATCAGTGCTTCGATGGCAGGGTGCACGAGCAGTATGTCCAACTTTACAAAGCGGTAGGCGTTCCCTTCGCCGTCGTTCGCCGATTCCTAGCGGAGGAATCGCTCCCCGCGTTGGATGCGCCCCGGAGAGTCGGCGTGGATTGGCTGCATGAGGAGAGCACGCATCTCGACATCGATGTCGCCGGCCTCCACCTCGTGAAAGACGTCTGTTTCCGTGTCACCGATTTCGCAGACGTTCCGGGGCCGCTGCCCATGGGCCGCATCCAACTCTCATGGGAGCCCATCGATCATGCCGACATCTACCCGACCGTGAGCGCCGATCTCGAGATCGAACCGATCGATGACCGCCGGACGATGGTCTCACTTCTTGCCTCGTATCAACCACCGCTCGGCCGCATCGGCGCTGTGGCGGATCGCGTCGCGATGCACCGCATCGCTGAGTCGGCCCTGCGCAGGTTCTTCGAGGGGCTTCTGGTAGAGATCAAGACGAACGCGAGAGCCTCGTCCGCGTAGCTACTCATCCAGTACGAAGCGGATCCTCCGGAATCCCTTCCCTTTCGACTCCGTCTTGGTGATGCGGATGGATCCGACTTCTCCGGTTGAATCCACGTGAGTTCCACCGTCTGC
>JAUXCV010000260.1 GCA_030618675.1 Acidimicrobiia bacterium
TGCCGGGTCTGCGCCATGCTCATCGCCAGCAGCGGCATCTCCCGGGTGGTCGCTCGCCACCGATACCACGCCGGCAGCGGCACCCCGGAGATCCTGGCGTCTGCAGACGTTGAACTCAAGATCCTCGAAGACGTGGTGCAGGACTACGAGGGCCAGTAGGGCATGCACCAACCGATCTCCCGGACAGCACGAAAGATCACCCTCCGGCTCGAAGTTGTGCCGGCAACTGGATTGTGAACGAGTAGCCTCGCTGAGGTGGCGACGTACGAAACGATCCTGACCGTTCCCCAGTCGGTGGCAAAGACGTTCGCCTTCGTAAGCGATTTCCGCAACGCCGTCCTGTGGGATCCGCGCACCTACGCCGCGGAGAAGACCACCGATGGGCCTATCGGCGTCGGCACGCGGTTCATGTTGACCGGCGGGATGCTCACGGAGGATCTCGTGCAACGCCTCCACATCCCCGAGTCGGTGGCCGGCATGCCGCTGCCCTATGACGTGACCGAATTCGATACGCCCCACGAGTTCGTCCTCGAGGGTGAGTCGCGGATCGTTCGCTATCGCGACCACCTCGAGTTCTTCCCCGACGGTGACGGCACGCGCCTCCGCTACGCGGCGGAACTCGAGCTGAAGGGGCCCTTCGCCTTCATGGATCCGCTTCTCCGGTTGATGTTCAAACGAATCGGCGACGACGCCACGCGGGATCTCCCAGCGGCGGTAGTCCGCGGAGGTTGATTCGTCCTATTCGGATGCTCGTGGGGGCAGGACGACACCGAAGCCGTGCCGGGCGAGTCGCATGATCACGTATCGGGGTGTAACGAGGTCGGCCACTCGCTCCTGACTCAACGCCTCGAGAACGGCAAGTTCCTCGGCATACACATCCGGTCCCCGGCGACGCGCTTCGTTGAGAAGGCGCGTGTTGCTCCACACCTTGTCTCGCCCCTCCTTCAGGAACCTCCTGGTACCCGCCCGGTTGAACGGGGACATGAGCGTGTCCACGAAGTTGCGATCGCCGGGGTCCTCGAGTTGCATGATCCGCTTGTCCTCTTCGGGTACGCGTTGCACCAGGATCGAGTCCACATGCGCGTGATCGGCTGCCCGCAACGCCATCACGTCATCGTCGCTGAACTCCTCTTCCGTGATCACCGCGAGGAGCGCCTGGGGCAGGTCGTAGTTGATGTGAGCGTTGATGCCGAGCAGGGCGTGGCGCACCGGAGGGACGGAAGGGTCCTTCGAAACGTCGAAGGCCACCTGCCAGGGCCCCGGCGTAGGGTCGCCGCGTTCCCAGGCCGAGAATGCGTTCATGTACAGCTCGGCGAACGCCAGGCCCCACTGCTCCGCCCATGCCGAATCTACGAATCTCCCGGCTGCAGCGTCCTCCATCACCGACCGGGTCGATCGCAGATAGGCCCCGTGGAAGTACTGCCGCTCATCGTTGTCGGCGATCAGACGCTCGCCGATCTCCTCCATGTGGGCGATGAGCGGGTCGTGCTGTGACATTCAGCAAGTCAAGCAGAACATCGCGCGCGACGGGTTTCGACCGCGTAGGCTTCCTCGGTGCCTTCGAACAACGACATCGCCAAGACCAGCATCGGAATGCGGCGATTGCTCGCCATAGCCGGGGTGCTCGTCGTCATCATCGGGCTGCCCTTGTACCTAGCGCCGCAGAACAGCGAGGAGTACTTCTCGTGGTCGGTGCAGCCCGCGCTGTCTGCCGCCTTCCTCGGCGGCGCCTATCTGGCCGCTGCCGTCATCGAGTTCAGTGCCGCGCGCCAACGCGTTTGGGCCAACGCCAGGATCGCCGTTCCCGCAGTGCTGGTCTTCACGTTGTTGACGTTGTTCATCACCTTGGGCAACAACGATCAATACAACTACGGGGCTCCGGGCTTCGTTCAGAGTTTCGGGACCTGGGCGTGGCTTGTGGTCTACGTCGTTGTTCCGCCGATCATGACGATCGTCCTCGTGGTCCAACTTCTTCGCGGAGGCAGCGACCCGATACGGTCGCGGCCCATACCGGTCGCGCTACGGGGCATCTTGGCCGTCGGCGGAGTCGCCCTTCTGGCGGGCGGGATCCTTCTGCTCATCGATCCCGGTGCGGCATCCTGGATGTGGCCGTGGCCGGTGTCGTCGCTTACCGGCCGCGCTTTCGGTGCCTGGATGGTGGGGTTCGGGATCGCGATGGCGCAGATCGCCTGGGAGGCCGACTGGAAGAGAGCACGGCCCGCGACTGTCGGCGCCGGTGTCCTCGGCGCACTGCAACTCGTCGCCGTGCTGCGGTACGTCGACGTTCCCGCCTGGAACGCTCCTCAGACGTGGGTGTATGTCGCGGTGATGGTCAGTTTCGTTGTGTTGGGCATCTGGGGATGGCGCGCTGCGGGAGACATGGCAGACGGCGACGTAGATTCGGGCCGAGGGACCGCATAGGGCACGCGCAGGTATCCCAGCGCCGGCCAGCGCGAACCGTTCGCACCGGGTTGCTGATGGTCTCGAGCACCCTCTCAGCCATCCGGAGGCGCTGGATCATCCCGTAGACTTCTTGCATGCCCACACCACACATCTCGGCTGGACCGGACGACTTCGCCGATGTCTGCCTGCTCCCGGGCGATCCTCTGCGGGCGCGCTACGTTGCTGAGACCTTCCTCGACGATGCAACGTCGGTCACGGCGGTTCGCAATATGGAGGGCTACACCGGCAGCTACCGCGGCCGACGCGTTTCTGTGATGGGCTCCGGCATGGGAATCCCGTCGATCCTGATCTATGCGACGGAGTTGATCCGGGAGTACGGCGTCGCATCACTCATCCGCATCGGAAGCTGTGGGGGAATCCGACCCGATCTGTCGATACGGGACATCATCATCGCTTCCGGCGCCTCTACGGATTCGAACGCGAACCGGATGCGATTCGGTGGCTTCGACTTCGCCGCCGTCGCCGACTTCGAACTCACACGGAAACTGGTCGAGGTGGCCGAGGAACGCGAAGTGCCGACCCGTGTGGGGAACATCCTCAGCTCCGACCAGTTCTACCACCCCCGGACCGAGATCTTCGAACTCGCTCGACGCATGGGTCTTCTCGCTGTGGAGATGGAGGCGGCCGGTCTCTTTGCAGCAGCCGCCGAGCACGGAGCCCGTGCCGCCGCGATCTTGACCGTGAGCGACATCTTGGGATCCGAGGAAGCGATGCCATCCGGGGATCGCCAGTCCTCCCTC
>JAUXCV010000501.1 GCA_030618675.1 Acidimicrobiia bacterium
ACGCACCGGGTACGCCGGGTCGAAGCACGCCCTGCACGGTCTGTTCGACACCCTGCGCGCTGAACTGCGGCTTTTCGGGGTCGACGTCACGATCGTGGCCCCGACCTTCGTCGACACGAGCATGCAGGACCGGGCCCTCGGCGGTGACGGCAGCGTTACCGAGCATCCTCAGTCCCGCGTCGGCAAACAGATCACCCCCGACGGGGTCGCCAACCGGGTCTACCGGGGCATCGAGAGACGGAAACGGTCGGTGGTCGTCGGGTCGGTCGGGCACCTCGCCCGGGCGATGACGGCGGTGGTTCCCGGTCTCTACGAGCGGATGATGGCCCGCTCTCTCCGGTCAGAGTTCGACCGGTAGGCGATCACCGCGACGACGCGAGCCTCGACAGCGAATCGTTTGTGTCTAGGACCGCGATAGTCATGGTCCTAAGCACAAGCGACGAGCCGTCAGGGTTCGCACTCCATCGTTTGTGTCTAGGACCGCGATAGTCATGGTCGTAAGCACAAACGATTGATGGAGGCGGTGCTGTGGCAGACTGCCTGCTGTGAACCATGACCACGATTGGCCCGGGGAGTACACGTACTGCCCCCAGTGCGCCACCGAGCTCGAGACGACCGACGTCCACGGCAAGCCGAGGCGACGATGCCCTTCATGCGGCTTTGTCCACTGGCGGAACCCGGGGGTCGGCACCGCCGTGGTGGTGTTCGACGACGGCAGGCTTCTCATGGTGCGCCGCGGACCGAACGCGACCCGCTCGGGCCTCTGGTCGATCCCCGCAGGGTTCGTCGACTACGGCGAAGAGATCCGTGTCGCAGCGGCGCGGGAGCTTCTTGAGGAGACCGGCCTGGTTGCTGAGATCGGTGACGTCGTGTTCGCGGCGTCGAACTTCCACGACCCGGCCAAGTTGACGGTGGGCATCTGGTTCGCCGGCACGGTGACCGGGGGGACGCTCGCAGCCGGCGATGATGCCGACGCTGTTGGCTGGTTCGATCTCGACGATCTGCCGCCGCTGGCGTTCGATACCGACGAGGCGTTCATCGCGGGGCTGCACTGACCTCCGAAGTCGAAGCGGTCGGTTCGGTGTGATCGTCAGCCGTCTCTGTACCGCTCCATCTGCTCCGATAGCTCCAGCCAGGAGGTTTCGGCGTCGTCGAGGTCGGCGATGGTCTCATTGAGGCGGTGTGCGAGGTCGGTGGTGGCGACGTAGTCGCTGCCGGCGGCATCGAGTTGAGTCGAGAGCTCTTCTTTGAGCTTCTCTAGTCGGGGGATGCGCTTCGTCAACTCCTTGAGTTCCTGTCGTTCCTTCCACGTCGGTTTGGTGCGTGGTGCCGCCGGTCGTTCAGGTCTGTCTACCGGGCTGCGAGCTGATTCGGTGGGTGGGATCTGTCGGGCGGCCCAGTAGGCGGGCCATCCACCCGGATGGTGCTGCACCGCACCGTCGGGTTCGATGGAGAAGATGTCGTCACATACCCGGTCGAGGAAGTAGCGATCGTGGCTGGCAACCACGAACGCTCCGGGCCAGGCATCCAGGTACTCCTCGAGCACTTCGAGAGTGTCGAGATCGAGATCGTTGGTCGGCTCATCGAGCAGCAGCAGGTTCGG
>JAUXCV010000140.1 GCA_030618675.1 Acidimicrobiia bacterium
CGGTTTAGGAAACCGGTGCTCTATCCCCTGAGCTACGAGGGCGGGATTGGCGGCAAGGCTAACCGACCGCCGTTGTCGTTGGACGTCAGTGGTGGCCGCCGCCGGGAGCGTGAGCCCGATCGGGATCATGGGCGAGGGTTCCGGCCACGTACTGCTCGACGGCGTCATCGATCGCCCGGGTGTCGGTGAGCACGACCTCGATCCCGGCTTCCTCCAGTCGATCCTGGACGGGCAGGCCCATCCCGCCGGCGATCACGACGTCGCAGTCGCGGACGCTGTCCACGAGATCGTGGTGTCGTCGGCGATGCCCTGGATCGGGGTGGTTGCCCTGGGTGCACTCGCCGACCTCGCGGAGTTCCCGGTTCACTTCGGCGCCGTCTTCCAACTCGACGACGGCGAAGGCCTTCGTGCGACCGAAGTGTGCGGTGACGGTGTTTCCGTTCATTGTGGCAAGTGCGATTCTCATGGCCTGAAGGATACGGTCGACCGGACATGGACGCGCCGACCGATTCCGCATGCATCGCGCGGGCCGATGGCGTAGATTCACTCCCGAGACCTATTCGGCCGAGAGGAGCCGCCATGTCATTCGAAACCATCCCCCAGAAGATCCTTCGAGCCGGCATCGAACGCGACGAGGTGGACGCCTACGCCGTGCGCCACGACGGCGGGTGGGTGACCACGAGTTGGCGCGCCTACGCAGAGGAGGTCTCGTCGGCCGCCCGTGGACTCATCGCTCTGGGGGTTGAGTTGGGGTCGCCGGTCGCGATTCTCGGTGCCAACGCTCCGGAATGGGTGATCTTCGACGTTGCAGCGATGGCCATCGGGGCGATGCCGGCGGGGATCTACCCCACGAGCACGCCGGATGAGTGCGCCTACGTTCTCGATCATTCGGGCTCGCCGGTCGTGCTTGTCCAGAACGAGGAGCAACTCGAGAAGATCCTCGGGATCCGGGGCGACCTCCCAACCCTGAAGCATGTCGTTCTCATGCGCGGCGTGTCCTCCGACGCCGAAGGTGTGCTGACGTGGACCGAGTTCATCGAGCAGGGCTTCGATGTGGAGGGAGACGCGGTTGAGGATCGGCTCTCAGCCCTCGGGCCTCGCGATGGAGCCACCCTCATCTACACGTCGGGTACAACGGGTCGGCCGAAGGCGGTGGTGCTCCCGCACGAGGCGCTCGTCTCGACCGCGGAGGCGATCAAGTCGTTCATCGACGTCGGCATCTCCGATACGGCGCTCTCCTATCTCCCGCTCTCCCACATCGCCGAGCAGATCGTCTCGATCCACACACCGGCGGTGATGGGCCACACGGTCTACTACGAGCCGGACATCTACCGACTCGCCGAGAGTCTCAAGGAGGTGCGTCCAACGGCGTTCTTCGCCGTGCCACGAGTGTGGGAGAAGTTCTACGCGGCCGTCTCGGAGAAGCTGGGGGAAGCAAGCGGCGTGAAGGCGGCGATCGCCAATCGGGCGCTGGATGTCGGGCGTCAACACACGGCTGCTTTGGATCGGGGCGAGCAACCCGGGGGGTTGCTGGGAATCCAGTTCGGGCTCTTCGACAAGCTCGTGTACTCGAAGGCGAAGGAGGCGATGGGACTCGACCGGTGTCGGTTCATGTTCTCGTCGGCTGCTCCGCTTTCGCCGAAGATCGCCGAGTACTTCTCGGGTCTCGGCATGCAGATCCTCCAGTTGTACGGGCAGTCGGAGTGCACCGGGATCTGTGCCTTCAACGAACCGGACAAGAACCGGATCGGGTCGGTCGGGCCCGCGCTGCCATGCGCCGAGCTGGGCATCGCCGAGGATGGCGAGATCCTCACCCGGGGCTCAAGCGTGTTCCTGGGATATCTCCACAACGACGAGGCAACCGCTGAGGCTCTCGGTGAGGACGGCTGGCTCAAGACGGGTGATGTCGGTCATATCGATGACGACGGGTTCCTGTTCATCACCGATCGCAAGAAGGACATCATCATCACAGCGGGTGGGGAGAACGTGACGCCGTCGCTCATCGAAACGGCGCTGCAGACGAACTCCTTGATCGCGACCGTGGTCGTCATCGGCGACCAGCGGCCGTTCCTCACGGCCCTCGTCTCGATCGATCCGGAGGCCGCGGAGGGGATGAGTGACGATGAGATTCGCGCGACTGTCCAGGGGGCCGTCGACGATGTCAACGCCGAGAGTGCCCGGGTGCGTCAACTGAAGAAGTTCGCGATTCTCGATGATCCCCTTTCGATCGAGGGTGGGGAACTCACCCCGACCCTCAAAGTGAAGCGGAAGGTCGTCCGCGAGCACTTCGCTGACCAGATCGAGGCGATGTACGAGTAGCCGAACAACAGCGTGCTGGTGTCGACGGTTGCGACCGGGGACAGTAACCGGAAGGGATTCTCCGGAAGCTTTAGGCAAGGGCCAGATGCTGGGTCGACAATCTCAGGTCTTCCGGTCGCGAGCCGGATTGGTCGTGTAGATTCAGTGGGAGCGGGGGAGGGGACGGCAGGGAGGAGCCGTCATGTTGTTCGAGACCATTCCGGAGAGGATCCTGAGAGCGGGTCGCGAACGCGGCACGGCCCATGCCTACGCCGTGCGCCGGGGCGCTCAATGGGTGACGACCAGCTGGAGTGATTACGCCGGGGAGGTCGAAGCGGCCGCTCGTGCGCTCATCGCTCTCGGAGTCGAGGCAGGGTCGCCGGTTGCGATCCTCGGTACGAACACACCGGAGTGGGTCATTTTCGATGTTGCTGCAATGGCCGTGGGTGCCATGCCCGCGGGAATCTATCCAACGAACTCTTCGGACGAATGCGCCTACGTCCTCGATCACTCGCGGTCGTCGGTCGTTCTCGTGCAGAACGAGAAGCAGCTCGCGAAGGTCCTCGAGAAGTGGAGAGAACTCCCAGCCCTCCGTCATGTTGTGCTCATGCGGGGACAATCCTCCGATTCCGACGGCGTGCTGTCTTGGGAGCAGTTCCTTGACCGGGGGACCACCGTTCCGTTCTCCGAAGTCGAGACTCGGATGGCTGCGCTCGGTCCGCGGGACGGTGCGACCCTCATCTACACGTCGGGTACGACCGGCCGACCGAAGGCTGTTGTGCTCCCGCACGAGGCGCTTGTCTCGACCGTCAAGGCGATCCACTCGTTCATCGACGCCAGCATGTCTGACACCGCCGTCTCATATCTTCCGTTGTCGCACATCGCCGAGCAGCTCGTCACGATCCTGACCCCTGCCGTGTCGGGTCACACGGTCTATTACGAGCCGGACATCTTCCGACTCGTCGACACCCTCAAGGAAGTTCGTCCATCGATCTTCTTCGCCGTCCCCCGGGTGTGGGAGAAGTTCTACGCCGCCGTGTCTGGGAAGCTGGACGAGGCGAGCGGTGTGAAGGCGGCGATAACGAACCGAGCATTGGTCGTCGGGCGAGATCACACCGCAACGCTGAACCGCGGGGAGCAGCCGCAGGGGTGGCGCGCAGCCCAATATGGCTTCTTCGACAAGCTCGTGTACTCGAAGGCCAAAGAGGCTATGGGGCTCGACCGCAGTCGGTTCCTGTTCTCGGGTGCTGCACCGCTGGCGCCGTCGATCGCGGAGTTCTTCTCCGGTTTCGGCATGCAGATTCTCAACATCTACGGGCAGTCCGAGAACACCGCGGGTTCCGCGTACAACCGTCCGGATCGGAATCGGTACGGCTCGGTCGGTCCGGCATTCCCGGGCACCGAACTACGAGTCGCCGACGATGGCGAGATCCTCGTCCGAGGACTCTGCCTGTTCTCGGGTTACCTCCACGAAGCGGAAGCGACCGCCGGGGCGCTGGACGCCGACGGATGGCTCCATACCGGCGATGTCGGCCACATCGACGATGATGGGTTCCTGTTCATCACCGATCGCAAGAAGGACATCATCATCACGGCGGGCGGGGAGAACGTCACGCCGTCGCTCATCGAGATGATGCTGCAAACACATCCCCTGGTTTCGATCGCCGTCGTCATCGGTGACCGAAGGCCGTATCTCACCGCCCTCATCTCCGTCGACCCCGAGGCCACGGAGGGAATGGGCGCGGATGACGTCCGTACCGGTGTCCAGGGCGCCGTCGATGAGGTCAACGTCGGTCAGGCCCGCGTCCGACAACTGAAGAGATTCGTCATCCTGGAGCGGCCGCTCTCGATCGAGGGTGGGGAACTTACCCCAACCCTCAAGGTGAAGCGGAAGGTCGTCCGCGAGCACTTCGCCGACCAGATCGAGGCGATGTACTCCTAGCGAACAGGACACTGTCGTTCCCGCGTAGCCACCGGAAGCCCACCTCCGAGTGCTACGCAGAAACGGTGGGGCGGGTCGGATGGCGTAGGATCGCGCCATGACCACCACAGCACCATTCGGATCCTGGGAGTCGCCGATCGGCGCAGCCGACACCGTTGCCGGCATCGTCCGATTCTCCGACATCCAATACGATGACGGAACCCTCTACTGGCTCGAAGCACGCCCATCGGAGGGCGGCAGAACAGCGCTCGTCCGGCGCCTTCCCGACGGAACGACCGACGACGTGTTGGCCAACACGGCGAACGTCCGCTCCATGGTTCACGAATACGGGGGAGGCGCATACCTCGCCTCCGATGGTGAGATCTTCTACTCCGAATTCGCGAATCAGCGCCTTCACCGCGTCGAGGGGAACGCAGCGACTCCGATCACACCCGAGCCGCCCCATCCGATGGCGCTTCGCTATGGCGACGCCGTACGGGCGCCCAACGGCTCGCTGATCAGTGTTCGTGAGACGCACCCGGAGGAGGGCGAGGCGATCAACGATCTCGTCTCGATCGATCTCACCGGCACGGTGACGGTGATCGCATCGGGGAGTGACTTCTACTCGTCACCGCGAGTCTCGATGGACGGAACGAAGCTCGCCTGGATCGAGTGGAGTCACCCGAATATGCCGTGGGACGGAACCCGGCTTGTCATCGCCGACCTGGAGGATCCGGTCGATCGGACCGTGGTCGCCGGTGGACCGGACGAGTCGATCGTTCAGCCGGAGTGGAC
>JAUXCV010000154.1 GCA_030618675.1 Acidimicrobiia bacterium
CCCGTCTCCAGATCATGTGGTTGGCTCCGACGTCCGAGTCCTGGGACGACGGCGATCGGAAGATCGTCTGCGTTCTGTACGACTCCCAGATCGAGCAGATGACGGGATCGATGAGGGACTCAGGCGTTTAGGCCGGACCGTACGAGCCTCACCAGGGGTTCACTGCTGCTCTCTGCCGAACGATGGCCGGCTAGGTATTCCGCCTGGTCGGCCATCCGAACGCCTTGCCGCTTCTCCGGTACTCAGAACCGGTCAGCTTGCCCGACTCGGAATCGGTCAGCATGCATTCGCCGATGCGGTCTCCGGACTCCCATCCCCCTTGTGTGGGGACCAGTCGGAAAACGCTCAGCGTTGCATTGTCGTAGTCGAAGTCGGGGCCGACGTACGCCCAGAACGCTTCCGTGCATTGGGCGCCCAGTTCATCGTCGATCGCACTCTCGCCGGGGAACGGACCTTCATCGAATTCGTGGGTGTGGTAGATCTCGATGTCATGAGGATCGCCACACGAAACGAGCGAGAAGCCATCGCCGGCCTTGTACCTATTCAGTTCGTCGCGATCGATGCATTGGCCGATGAGCGGTCCGTTCTCGCCACCAGCAAGGATGGTCGGCGCTGTGGTGGTGGTCGAATGTTCCGGCCCGTTCTCATCGCCGCCGGGGACGCTTGTCGTCGTGGGTTCGGCAACGGTCGTGGTCGTCTCAGCCGATGGCGTCGTCACAGTGGTCGTGGTATCCGCGGCCGTGACCGGACCCTCCGACTCGCCGAGGATCGACCCCGCCACAACAACGACGGCAACGACCCCGGCAACGAGAACAACGGAACCACCGATGAAGACGAGCGTGAACAACAACCACGTCGGAAGACCGGACGACGACCCCTCCTCCGAAGGCCCCACCGAAGCCGGCACCACCTCCCCATTCGACTCCAGGTCGCTGCCCGGTTCATCCATCCGGCCTGGGACAACCGGCAGATCCTGGTGAAGCGGCGCATCGCACTTCGGACAGACAGAGGCACCCGAAGCGACCTTGTGGCCACATTGCGGACAATCGAACAACGCCATATCAGGCCCTCCACGACATGCCGAACACCCTAGCAATCCACCGCCAGGCAATCAGCCTCGGGGTCAACCCTGCGGACCGACACACAGAGACCCGGATCGGCCGCGTCTACGATGCCGGGCACTGAACACCGAGGACGGAAGGCGGCAGCATCGTGGATATCGGAATCGTCGTGGTGATCGGACTCGTCATCTGTGTGATCGCGGCATACGTCGTCGGCTACCGACGCGGTTCCCGTCGTTTCAAGAGATTCACGGAGTACCTCGGCTGGAACGCGCGTGGCGTGTTCGATGAGCGATCCGATGTCCAATTCCCATCCGGCGCCGTGTTCCTCGTCGAAGATGCCGACGAATATGGCAATGGGGATGACCCCATCCCTGAAGCCCTCAACCCGTTCGATCAGCAGTTCATCACCTGGCAGGAACGATTCGACTACCCACCCGGCACACCCGACGGCGACAAGGCCGAGTATCGGTACTTTCTCATCGCGCAGGAAGCCTGGGAGGACTACGAGTTGTTCTCAGACGTCGAGGGATGGGCATCTATGTACGCCCACGGCCCTGACCTCGGCGAAGAGAGTCCTTCCGGCGGGGAGCAGTGACACGTTCTGCATAGCGAATCCGGTGGGTGTTTGCCGCGCTGGGAGCGCATCAGGATTGCCTTCGTCTCTTTCTACCTGTTGAGCGGATTTCTCGACCCGTAGGCACGACACCACGCAGAGGCGAGGCTGTGGATGAGTTCCGTCGGCCGCCGGTTCCCGGATCGATCGCCAGCCGGTCGCGATGGCCCACAGAACAGCGCGAAGGCCGGGGGAGGCAGCACAAGATGCGGCTCCGCCACCAGGATGCAGCAACCGCTAACCGGCACAGATGTGGGCGTGACTCCGGTCGCAACGACACTCGCCTCTACGCCCGGGTCACACCGGGTCGGCGATCTCCTCGTGGGTTTCCTGTGGCTCCACACGCCGAACCCGGAGGAACTGATCGACGCCGAACAAGCGGAGACTCCACTGTTCCGAGTCCGGAACGTGAGCAAATGCGACGGCGCTGGGAATCAGCTCTGGACGATCGACCAGATAGGTGTTGCCTTCACGGACGATGACGGCGGAATCCGCTGCCAGCACGTTCTTCAGCCAATCCGGAGTCGACCCGTACGGCAAAGCGACGACGAACCCGTCGTCTGTTGTATACGGGCCGATTGGCGTCTCGTAGGGCGTGCCGGATGTGCGGCCGACATGCCGGATCACCGAAGCCATGGCTCCCGGCTGTCCGGCCGTCTTCATCGCTCGCGGGTTCCAGAAGGCACGGTTCACCCTGCGAACGGCGGTGAGCACGGGCGGGTACTCCGCCCGCACCGACGCCAGGAGGAGGACCGCCAAGGCGATGAGTGCAAGGAAGAGGCCGCCGATGATCTGTCCAAATCGTTTCCACATGGATACCTCCCGGGAACTGGTCTGCCCTCAGCTTCGACCAGAGTCCGACCGCCGTCTAGAGGCGGACGGCCTCCAATGCTGCCGGGTGCCTTGGCACCGGTGCAGGTCAGTGTCGAGAGCGACCACGCGTTGTATGTCGAGCCGAATGTGTGGATGAGTCATCGGATCGCAACCGGCGGATAGCACGCGCAGATAGGTGCCGTCGCGAATTGGAGTCGATGGGTCCGACGTTCAGGCGGTTGTGTGATCGCACTGCCGGCCGGAAGGTTCTTCCTGGACATCCAGGTGTCCGTGGAGTAGTACTTGGAGATGAGGGGCTGGGGGGAACAGCGAGCGGAGGGAGTGTCAGGATGAGACGCCTATCTATCGCGGTGCTTGCGGGAGTGCTTCTGGTCGGTTTGGTTGCAGCACCCGCAACCGCCGACCGGGACATCGGTAAGGGGAATCTGCCTCACTTCACATCCGTCTGGCTCCTGGGGCAGCTGGTCGGAGAGCCTGAGGTTGTAGAAGTCCCGACCGGTGAGTGGGTCAGATTGGGGACTGGATGGTTTACGGCCACCGAGGCCCAACGGGACGATTTCGTTGGGAAGGCGATCGTTGAGATCGAATGCGACGGAGTGCCCCAGGAGGCCACTCTGGTCTTCGCCGACTTCCCCGGAGAGGGGTACCTGGTCGCTTATCAGGTATTGACTGAGCCGGGGCGAGCCAAGGTCGGTCAGGACTGGACGGTGCGAGTCTCGTTGACCGAGCCTCATTTCGACGGGTGGGATTGGTACCCTGCCGGTGTCGTCGATGAGGGGAATCGGACGGTCGTCTGGATCCCACGGGGTCAGTTCCAGTTCGCCGACTAGCCATCGTGAGAGTCCTCGAATACCGGTGGTCGATGGAAGAAACTTGAGTCGATCTGCGCAGGGGTTGTGGGCGGTAGGCATGCCGCCCACAACCGGCTTCTGGGTGAATCATGCCCCAGGAGTGCGCTGTCCGCCCGCATCTACACCCGTGCGATCCAGGGGAACCTTTGTGGTGATCGAGGATCGGCCGTAAGATCCTGTTTGAGGATTCCGTTTGGTTTCATACTTGTGCCGAGGTGAATCATGACTCGTGTTGTTCTCGCGGTGGTGCTGATGGTGGTGGCTGCGGCTTGCTCCGGGAGCCAGGCCCTGACTCTGGATGACGACGGAGAGCGGGTATCGCTGGCGCCGGGAGACGAGATGCAGGTCACACTGGATGGCAATGCGACGACCGGATTCAGCTGGGAACTCGTCGACTACGACCCGGCGGTGATCGCACCTGTCGGTGAGCCGACGTACGACGATGACGGTGGCGAACTGGTGGGGGCACCCGGTAGGTGGACATGGACGTTGCGGGCGGTGGCCGCCGGAGACTCTCCGGTCCAGTTCGTCTATCACCGCGCCTGGGAAGAGGATCCACCCGAATCGACCTTCTCCTTCACCGCAGCCGTCGGGAAGTAGCGGAGCAGAATCCGTTTCGACCAGCTGACAGCCTCACGAACGTGTCCCACTAGCCGGTGACGAGTGGATGGCTGTCGTGGTCACGTCAAATCTCTTGGCGTGCGTGAGGAGCTTGCGCTCGTTGCATGATCTCCGCGATTACCGGCGACTTCGCGTCGGCGTAGTTCTGAACGAACTTCCAGTCTTGGGATGCCAACTCACGTTTGGCGTCTTCGTAGCGGGCCCGGTCACCCGGATTCGTTCTCAGGTGGTCTCGGAATGCGATCATCCGGGCGATCTCAGGGGAACCCTCGCTGAAGACATGAAGGTTGATGTTGGTATCGGGTCCCTTGAGGAGCCGATGCTCGAACCAGTTCTCTTCACGAATGGTCAGAACGTAGCCCTCGGCCTCCAACGCCGGGACGTATGATCCTTCGTCGGAAGAGTCGGCGACCGCCAGGACCACGTCGATGATCGGTTTCGCAGCCAGTCTCGGAACGGCCGTCGAACCAACATGCTCCACGACGAGAGCCTTGTTGCCCAGCACGTTGCGGATCCGGGCCTCTTCTCGGGAATACAGATTCGCCCATGAGGGATCAGGCTCGCAGAGTTCGATCCGACCATCGAGCCGAACCGGCTCGCCGACGTTGGCCTCCGCTATCTCATCGTCCGTGAGCGGTTCTGGAGAATCTGTGGACTCGGGCACGAAAGCAGGTTACGAACCACTCCGTACATAGCTCTGCGGACCGTGGTGCCTGCGGCGAGCAGCCCACAACGCGGTGAGACGTCAACCTCTGATGAGTCAGATTCCCGACCGATGCAGCGGACGGGTGAGACACGTGGGGCCGCCTTCACAGGGCAGGCAGAGTTCGTCTGC
>JAUXCV010000465.1 GCA_030618675.1 Acidimicrobiia bacterium
TTCGACGACGACCCGATCCGCACCGTCGGCGACGTCGCGCCGCTGACGCACGTCGAAGGCCAGGTCTCCGATGCCGGTGGACGCCTCGCTCTTCTCGTCGAACGGCTCGCCGTCATCACGGAACTCCTCGGCACCCCCGAGCCAACCTCCCGGTGGGCGGAGAAGATCTCCATCTCCGTCCGGCTTCTCGCCGAACCCGGTTGGGGCGACGAATGGCAATGGGGACAACTTGAACGTCTTCTCGAAGAGACGTTCCCACCCGAGATCACCGGAACACCCGACCCGGTGATCGGCCTCGACGAAGCAACGGTTCTCATCGCGCCGTGGACTGAGGACAGTCCGGGGCGCCTCCACCACCGCACCGGTGACGTGACGGTCTGCACGCTCGCCCCGATGAGATCCGTCCCGTACCGGGTCGTCTGCCTCCTCGGCATGGAGCATGACCGATTCCCCCGCTCATCCCGCAACGACGGCGATGACCTCTTGATCGATGACGAAGTCGTCGGGGATCGGGATCGTTCCGCAGAGGACCGCCAACTACTCCTCGACGCCCTCATGGCCGCAGGCGACCACCTGGTCATCAGCTACACGGGCAGGGACCCGCTCACCAACGCTGAGTACCCGCCTGCGGTCCCCGTCGCCGAACTCGAAGAGACCGTTGCGGCGATGGTCGGCGATGATGCAGCAGCGAAGCTCCGGACCGACCATCCGCTCCAGCCGTTCAGCTCGAGGGTCTTCACCGGCGGGAAGCTCGGTGTCCCCGGCCCGTGGGGTTTCGATCCGATCCAGTACGCCGGGGCCGTCACCCTCTCCGAGAGGGAACCCGACGACGGTGTTGCCCGTGACCTCGTTCTCGATGCCGCGACTCTGGAGGCCCCGACCCTCCACCGGCTCATCGCTTACCTCAAAGCTCCGTCGAAGACCTTCCTGCGCAACAGCCTCGGGATGTTCATTCCCGACATGGGTGATCTCCCCGACGACGAACTCCCCACCGGACTCAACGGCCTTGAGAAGTGGTCGGTCGCAGACCGGCTTCTCTCCGGCATCCGGAACGGATACGACGCCGAACGGCTCATCGGTCACGAACGGGCCGCCGACACGGTGCCCGCGGGGGAACTCGCAACCGGAAGCCTCGACGAAGCTCTCGACCTCGCGCAGCGGATCCAGAAGGTCGCGAGAGATCGGGGTTGTGTGCCCGGAGCGGCCATCCCCGTCACAGGAACCGTCACGGTCGGAGGGGAAGCGATCACCGGGTCGGTCCTCGCCGACCAGCACGCCGCGCTCATCTGCGACGTCGGCCCTTCACGTGGCAAACCCGGAAGACGCATCGCCCTCTACGCCTTGGTCGTGTTCCTCACCGCCCTCGACCCCGATCGGGCGTGGCACGGGATCATGGTCGGAAAGGGCGAGAAGGAGACCGTGCTGATCGTGACGATCGGCCCGCTCGGAGACAGCGCAATGGAGCGGTCTGCCGAGGCGGAGCGACGCCTGGCCGAACTCGTCTCGCTGTACACCGAAGGGATGGCCGACCCGCTGCCGATCTTCACCGAGGCGTCCTTCGTGTGGATGACGGCCGAGCCGAAGAGGCGATCGATCGAAACTGCGAAGAAGTGGGAGCCCGACTGGAAGGGCGAAGGCGGAGAACGAGAAGAACCGGCGCACCGGATGCTGTTCGACGCCCTCATCAACGTATCGGACCTCGCCGTCTCGGAGTTCCCCAACTACGCCGAGCGGCTGTGGACACCGATCCTCGACGTGAGCAGCGAGGAGCA
>JAUXCV010000254.1 GCA_030618675.1 Acidimicrobiia bacterium
CTGTCATGCAAGTCAGAACACGACATCGTGACCGATTGTTCCCGAAACCTTGTGCCTGGTCAGGACGTCGCTTCCACCAACTCCTCCTGGGTCAGAGCTGCCAGGCGTGCGACTTCGGCTGCATCGATTCCGATCGCATCGGCGACACGGGTCCCGTAGTCCGGATGGACGCGATAGAACAGGGCCGCCTGGCGAAGTTGCAGCCGCTCCTGGGCTCCACCGAGGTGGCCCGCGATGTTGGAGATCAGGTGACCCCGGTCGGTGTCATCCATCACGTCGACGAACAGCGAACGGGGCTGCTCGTAGTCATCGTTCGGGTGGGTGTACTCGAACCGACCGGCTTCGCCTGTGACCGCCACACCGGGTTCCGCTGCGGCAGCATCGGGGACCGGTCCGCCGAAGGTGTTCGGGTAGTAGTTGGGACCACCTCCCTGGTTGCCATCGGTTCGCATGGAACCGTCGCGCTCGTAGGTGTGGGCGGCGGTTCCTTTCGGCTGGTTGACCGGGATCAGAGCATGGTTCGTCCCGAGGCGATGGCGATGCGTGTCCGGATACGAGAAGAGACGACCCTGGAGCATCTTGTCGGGGGACGCTGCAACACCGGGAACGAACGATCCGGGGCTGAAGGCGGCCTGCTCGACCTCGGCGAAGTAGTTCTCCGGATTCCTGTTCAGCACCATCCTTCCGAACGGGATCAGTGGATAGTCCGAGTGCGGCCAGACCTTCGTGATGTCGAATGGGTCGTACCGATAGTCGGCGGCGTCGGCTTCGTTCATGATCTGCACGTTCACGGTCCACGACGGGTAGTCGTTGTTGGCGATCGCTCCGAACAGATCACGCGTGGCCTGATCCGGATCACTGGATGCCAGAGCCGCTGCCTCAGGTCCGGTGAACGTCTTGTTGCCTTGATCGGTCTTGAAGTGCAACTTGATCCAGTACCGATCCGTGTCCGTGTACCAGAGGTAGGTGTGACTCGTGTAGCCGTTCATGTGGCGGTACGACTTCGGTGTTCCCCGGTCGGAGAACAGGATCGTGACCTGATGCAGCGACTCGGGCGTCAGTGAGAGGAAGTCCCAGAACATGTCCGGGTCCTTGAGGTTCGTTGCCGGGTTGCGCTTCTGGGTGTGGATGAAGTCGGGGAACTTCAGCGGATCACGGATGAAGAAGACCGGCGTGTTGTTGCCGACCATCTCGTAGTTGCCGTCCTCCGTGTAGAACTTCACGGCGAACCCGCGCGGATCCCGTTCGGAATCGGCAGACCCCTTCTCTCCACCGACGGTGGAGAAGCGGACGAAGAGTTCGGCCCGCTTGCCGACTTCGGACACGAAGGACGCCTTGGTGTACTGCGACACGTCTGCGGTCACTTCGAAGTAGCCGTATGCGCCGGCGCCCTTTGCATGCACGACCCGCTCGGGGATGCGCTCCCGATCGAAGTGCGCCAACTTGTCGAGCAGATGCGTGTCCTGGATGAGAGCGGGTCCGTCGGCTCCGGCGGTCATTGTGTTCTGATCGTCGGCGACAGGGCGTCCGAAAGTGTTCGTCAGTTCGTCGGTCATGGATCCTCCTCGAGCGGGCAGATGGACGGAGATGCGGAATCGCTGTTTAGACTAGTTCCAAAGTAGTACCTCTGTCCACCGGAACGGAACCATGCGAACAGCCGATACTGCAGAGATGATCCGCGGCGCCGGCCTTAGGGCAACCAGGCCGAGAGTCCTGATCTACAACCTCCTCCAGGCCGCCGGCGGCCACCTCACCGCCGATGAGGTCGCCGGACTGGTCTCTGAAAGCGGTCAAGAACTGGCCCGTGCCTCGATCTACAACGTGCTTGATGATCTGGCACGAGTCGACCTCGTCATGCGCGCTGATCGGGGTCCCGGCACGGCGATCTACGAAGTGGCCGCCACGTGGCACCACCATTTCGTGTGTCGGGAGTGCGGAAGAGTGACCGACGTGCCGTGCGCCGTCGGATCAAAACCGTGCCTCGACGCAGACGTGCCCGGCGCCGTCATCGACGAAGCCCAGATCATTTTCCGCGGCATCTGTGCTTCCTGCGCCGACTCAGCCTGACCCCCTCAGGGGTCTAGCGTAGAAAACGGCAAGATTCGGTCGGTTTTCTACGCTAGACCCCTGAGGGGTTGGGCAGCATGTCGCTTCGATTCAGACAACTCCCACCGGCTATCGTCAGCCCTCGCACGATCCCCTCCCTTGAAAGGATTGCCGATGGCTGATCCAATCGGGATGTTGACGGTCGAGGAACTGGCCGGAGCTGTCGCGACCGACACGATCGACACCGTGATCGTGGCGTTCACCGATCACCAGGGACAGCTCCTCGGGAAGCGCATCGACGCCGGGTACTTCCTCGACGAGGTGGTCGAAGAAGGCAGCCACAGTTGCGACTATCTCCTCACGACCGACATGGAGATGGAACCCGTCCCGGGATACTCGTATGCGAACTGGGAACTCGGGTACGGAGACTTCCACCTCGCCCCCGACCTGCCGACGATGCGGATCGCCGACTGGCTGCCCGGTACAGCGATCGTGCTCTGCGATCTCCAGGATCCGAACACTCACGAGCCAGTTGCCGTTGCTCCGAGATCCATGTTGCGTCGCCAGATCGAGCGCGCCGCCGATGCCGGGTTCTCAGCGAAGACGGCTTCCGAACTCGAGTACTTCCTCTTCGAGGACTCCTACCGCGAGGCCTCCGCGAGGGGGTACGCCGGTCTGACGCCGGTCGGTTGGTACTCCGAGGACTATCACATCTTCCAGGGAACGCGGGAGGAGTTCTTCAACCGGGCCGCCCGAAGAGCTCTCAGCCGATCCGGCATCCCCGTTGAGACCTCGAAGGGCGAGACGGGCGTGGGTCAGCATGAACTCAACATCCGCTACGCCGAGATTCTCACGATGGCCGATCGGCACGCACTCATGAAGCAGTGCATGAAGGAGATCGCGGATGATCTCGGCATCTCGGTCACGTTCATGGCGAAGCCCCACGACAACGACTCCGGCTCGAGCTGTCACATCCACCTGAGCCTGTGGAGCGACGGCCGACCGGTGTTCCCCGGCGATCACCCGGTCGGTCCGGTGCACGGATCGGACGAGTTCCGCTGGTTCCTCGGGGGTTGGATGGCTCACGTGCGGGAGCTGACACCGTTCTACGCCCCGACCGTCAACTCCTACAAGCGGTTCGTCGACGCCTCGTGGGCGCCCACGCGAATCGCCTGGAGCTACGACAACCGGACCGCAGGGTTCCGCGTCGTCGGGAGCGGACCCAGTCTGCGGATCGAGAAGTCGGAGG
>JAUXCV010000016.1 GCA_030618675.1 Acidimicrobiia bacterium
GCGTTCTGTTGAATGAAAGTTCGGCGGGCCTCGACATCGGTGCCCATCAGGGTCGAGAAGGTCTCCTCCGCGGAGAACTGGTCCTCGAGACCCACCTGGAGCAGCGTTCGCCGATCCGGGTCCATGGTCGTGTCCCACAGCTCGCCGGCGTTCATCTCGCCGAGTCCCTTGAACCGCTGGATGTTCAGCTTCTTGCCGGTGAGCTGCTTCTTGATCTCAACAAGCCCTGCGTCGTCCTGAATCCAGGTCGTCTTCGAACCGACCTTGACACTGAACAGCGGCGGCTGTGCGATGTACACGAACCCGGACTCGATGAGTTGCGGCATGTGCCGGAAGAAGAACGTGAGCAGGAGCGTGCGGATGTGAGCGCCGTCGACATCGGCGTCTGTGAGGATGACGACCTTGTGATAGCGGGCCTTCTCGATGTTGAATTCGTCGCCGATCGAGGTACCTATGCCGGTGATCAGGGACTGTATCTCGTTGTTCTGCAGCACCCGGGTGAGTCGATTCTTCTCAACGTTGATGATCTTGCCCCGGATCGGCAGGATCGCCTGGAACTCGCTGTTTCGGGCCTGCTTCGCAGATCCACCCGCCGAATCTCCCTCGACGATGAAGAGTTCGCTCTCTTCCGGCTTCTTGGACGAGCAATCCGAGAGTTTCCCCGGCAGGCCGGCCGACTCGAGCAGGCTCTTGCGCCTGGTGAGGTCGCGGGCCTGGCGGGCCGCCATCCGTGCCCTGGCAGCTTGCGAAGACTTGTCCGCGATCCGACGAGCTTCTCCCGGATTGCGCTCCAGCCACTCAGGAATGGCCTGATTCAGGGCCTTCTGCACGAACGAGCGAATCTCGGTGTTTCCGAGCTTCGTCTTCGTCTGACCTTCGAACTGCGGCGACCTCACCTTCACGGAGATCACGGCGGTCAATCCCTCTCGAACATCTTCACCGGTGAGGTTGGGATCCTTCTCCTTGAGGAGGTTCCTTCCCCTGGCGAACTCGTTGATCGATCGGGTGAGGGCGGTGCGGAATCCCTCTTCGTGGGTTCCCCCCTCATGCGTGTTGATGTTGTTGGCGAAGCTCAGGATCGTCTCTCGATAGCTGCCGGTCCACTGCATAGCGACGGCGATCTCCGCGTCTTCGGCCTCCTCCTCGAAAGACACAACCTGCCGGTGAATCGGCTCCCGATTGGCATTGAGGTGCTTCACGAAGTCGACGAGTCCACCGTTGTATTTGAAGATCTCCTCGACCGGAGTCTCCTCCCTCTCGTCACGGAATCGAATCTCAAGACCCTTGTTGAGGAAGGCCATCTCGCGCAACCGACTCATGACGGTCTTCGATGAGTAGTCGACTCCCTCGGTGAAGATCTCCGGGTCGGCCCAGAAGACGACCTGTGTCCCGGTCCTCTTCGCCTGGTTCCCCTTCTTCACCGGCCCCGTTGCTGTGCCGTATTCGTAGACCTGCGACCAGTGGTAGCCGTCCCGAACGATGTCGGCCTCGAGACGAGACGACAGGGCGTTCACAACGGAGATCCCCACACCGTGGAGACCACCGGAGATCGCGTACGCCCCGGAGTCGAACTTACCGCCTGCGTGCAGCGTCGTCATCACCGTCGTCAGGGCGGACTGCTTCGTCTTGGGATGTCTAGCGACCGGAATGCCTCGACCGTTGTCCCTGACGCGCACTCCACCATCGGCGAGCAGCGCCACCTCGACCCGCGTGCAGAATCCCGCCATGGCCTCATCGACCGAGTTGTCGACGGCCTCCCAGATCAGGTGGTGGAGGCCCCGTGGTCCGGTCGATCCGATGTACATCGCCGGCCGTCTTCGGACCGCTTCGAGTCCTTCGAGGACCTTGATGTCTTTGGCTTCGTAAGACGCGTTCGGGGCGCGTTTCGTCTTGTTCACAGGACTCCTTTGGATGGCCCCCGGAGGCGCTCAGTGGGGGCTACTGACACCGGCGTAATCATAACCGAATTCGTGCGAAACCCTTGCCAATTCAAGGCTTTCCGCCGCGAGCGTCCCCCTCGACGCGGAACCTCACCGCTCGCACGAGATCGGGTCCGAACTTCTTCGAGATCCGGCGGATGAGATCGGCCGAGTCATAGCGCAGGAGGCTCGCGTCTGCCCCCTCCGGTACTTCAACGAGGAGCGTTTGATCCCTCACGCCGATCGGGCGAGACCTCTCCCTCCAGCGTTCGGAAACGACGCTATCCCACGATTTCACAAGCTTCGCAACGCCGAGGTCGGGGCTCGCCCCCGCCCTCTCGACGATCGTGCCGAGCAGATCGTCGATCGGTGTCGGATCTGGTCTCGCCGGCTTGTCGCTGTAGTAGTTCGCTCTACTCATGTCACTGTCCTTCCGTCGACGTTCCACCGTCGCCCGGATGCTGGAGCATCATCTTCTCTCGCGGTTGTGACAAGAACCTGGCCGGCGTCGAGAAGAGACATCACGCCGCGCGCATGCGCGGGGTCGAGTTCAGAGAAGACATCGTCAAGGAGGAGGATCGGCGTCGTCGGCCGGTGCGTGGTGAGCACCCGGTACGCAGCGACACGAAGCGCCAATGCCACGGTCCGCTGTTCTCCCTGGCTCGCCATCGAACGTGCCGGGCGACCGTCGACGACGAGGGCGGGGTCGTCCCGATGCGGGCCACCACTCGTCACACGCTGCTCCATGTCGCGGTGGCGGCGCTCGAGTAGCTCCTCCCTGAGCCGTCCGGGTTCTCCCCCCTCATCGAGCGACGCACCCCAGTTCGTCTCGTAGTGCCATGTCAGCGATCCCCTCTCCCCAACGAGCCGGTACGCCTCGCCGAGGGGAGCATCGAGCGCTTCCAACACCCGAACCCGATGGCCGAAGACGGCGGCTCCGGCGATCGACACCCTCTCATCCCACACATCCAGCGTGATGGGGTCTGCCCTTCTCCCCTCCTGCTTGAGCAGGGTGTTGCGTTGGCGTACGGCCCTTTCGTAGTCCTGTTGATCGGCGCCGGCCTGCGGCCACAGCTGCGCTGCAAGGTCGTCGAGGTATGCCCTCCTCAGCCCCGGTCCGCGTTTGACCAGATCGAGGTCGTCGGGCTGGAACGCCACGATCGGGATCTGAGCCATGACGTCGCGGTTGCGCTGGGGACGCTTGCCGTTGACCAGCACCCTGCGACGACCCGGGTTGGACAGCTCGATTTCGACCTTGATGGTCCCTGATGGGATGGTGAACTCCCCGCGGATCACAGCCCCGTCCGAACCGGTGCTGATCATCGCAACGTCCGGGGTTCCCCGGAATGACTTCAACAGTCCAAGGTAGGCCACCGCCTCCAGGATGCTCGTCTTCCCTGCTCCGTTGGCGCCGACGAGGATGTTGACACCCTCATCCGGCTCGAAGCGCAGCGTCTGGTAGCAGCGGATGTCCGTCAGTTCGATCCAGGAGAGGTACATCGCTCACCTCCCGGTGTCGTTGGTCCGATCGTTGTCCGGGATTGATCCGATCAGAGGCGAACCGGCATCAAGAGATAGCGGAA
This sequence comes from Acidimicrobiia bacterium, assembly GCA_030618675.1. Classification (GTDB taxonomy): domain Bacteria; phylum Actinomycetota; class Acidimicrobiia; order Spongiisociales; family UBA5794; genus JAHEEL01. The sequence continues at coordinate 3,503 of JAUXCV010000016.1, forward strand.
GTCCTCATCCCCAACGCCGTGAAGAAGCCCCGGTTTCAACGCATCGATCGTCTCCAGGATGACCGTGTCGGAATCGATCACCCCTACCCCTTCAGTGAGGTACCGCGTGTTGAAAGCGATCGTCATCTCCTCGCCCTCATATTTCCCCTCGATGTGCTCGGTCTCTTGGCCGACCTCTTGTCGGATGACACTGAGCTCAACTCCACCCTCATGCAGATTGAGACGGACCGGTATGTGATCCTCCGCCACCAGCGCTGCTCTACCGACCGCATCGAGAAGACTCGTCCTTGAGACCTCGAGGCGATTTGGATAGGACTCCGGAAGCAACTGCCGGTACTTCGGGAAGGCGGCATCGATGATTCGAACGGTCAGCCTCCCTTGATCCGTGATGAACGCCGCCTCCCGATCTCCGAGAGCCACCTTCATCGGCCCGTTCCCGATCGTTCGTCCGAGTTCTCTCAACGCCCTGTACGGAACCAGTTTCGACCCGGTCGCACCGATTCCAAGCACGTCACGCACAGCCAGCCGATATGAGTCGGTTGCGACCAGCCGGAGCCCTCCGTCGTTCTCTTCGAAGAGCACTCCGGTGAGCGTCGGTCGTGCCTCGTCTCCCGACGCGGCAATCCCGACCTGGCTCAAGGCTTTGACGAGCGTCTCCCCTACGACGTCGATCGTCTCGGCCGGCAGCTTGTCGTCGATCGTGGGAAAGTCGCCGACACTCAACTCGCGAAGGCGGAAACGCGGACCGTTGCCGGTGATCTCAACCTCACCATCCGAAGCCGTCATCGAGACCGCTCCAGTCGGGAGCTTTCTCACAGCGTCGGCAGCGAGCTTCGCCGGAATCACCGTTGATCCATCCTCGAGTCCTTCGACTTCGAGATAGGTTCTCACGGTCACTTCGTTGTCCGTTCCCGTTACCTGGAGACGTCCACTCTCGACTTCACACAAGAGTCCTTGAAGGATCGGAAGTGGAGAACGGCTTCCAACCGCCCGACCTGCTCTTGTCAGGACGTCGGCGAGGTCATCACGTTCGGCTCGGATACGCACAGTTGTTCTTCCTCTGCTTCTTGGTTAGTTCAATTACAAACGGTAGCGGTAGTAGTAGGCATTGTGGATTGTGGAGAAAGAGAGAGAACCGTTGAAAACAAAGGATCACCGCATCCACATGGTCTGTGAACAAGCACAGCGTACTCAACAGGCAGAAAATGGGGAAGAGACGGAGTGTGGATATCGGTCATGTTGTCCTCAGGAGTTGTCCGAGGTCTGAGACCTGATCGAAGACCTCCATATCGGTTCCCATGAGAGTCTTCACCCTTTCGACGGCGTGAATCACCGTCGTATGGTCGCGACCACCGAACTGTGCGCCGATCTTGGGAAGTGAGAGGTCGGTGTGTTCCCGGCACAGATACATCGCTATCTGTCGGAACCGAGCGAGTGGTTGTCTCCTGCTGGGGCCCGTCAGTTCCTCGATCGTCATTGACGTGTAGTCGGCGGTGACCTGAATGATCCGAGAAGCAGTCAACGGTTCGTCTCGTTCGGACTCGATGATGTCGGAGAGGACTTCCTTCGCCATCGTGAGGGTGATCTGCTCATCCGTGAGGGAAGCGAACGCCGTAACTCTGGTCAACGCGCCTTCCAACTCGCGGATATTCTGGTGAACGTTCTCCGCGATGAACGTCATCACCTCGGGAGGAACCGGCGCCGGAGCGAATTCTGCATTCTTCCTGAGGATGGCGAGACGTGTCTCGATATCGGGACTCTGTATGTCGGTCAAGAGTCCCCATTCGAAGCGGCTTCTCAGGCGATCTTCGAGTGTCGAGAGGTGCTTGGGGTGGCGGTCGGAGCTGATAACGACCTGTTTCCCGGCCTCGTAGAGGCTGTTGAACGTGTGAAAGAACTCCTCGAGGATCTGTTCCTTCCCTTCGAAGAACTGAACGTCGTCGAGGAGGAGAACATCGATCGTGCGATAGCGCTCTTTGAATTCATCCATCCGCTTCCTGCGGATGCCGTTGATGAACTCGTTGAAGAACTGCTCGGAGGAGACGTATCGAACCACCGCGCTGGGGTTGAGTTCGATGCTGTGATGGCCGACGGCGTGGAGAAGGTGTGTCTTGCCGAGGCCGGCGTTCGCGTAGATGAACAGGGGGTTGTAGTGACCACCCGGCTGTTCGGCGACGGCGAGGGCTGCTGCATGAGCGAAGCGGTTCGACTGTCCGACCACGAAATTGTCGAAGGTGTATTTCGGAACGAGGCGGGGGACGTTCGCCCGGGTCTTCGTCGGGTCGATCGGGTCGATGGGGAGGGGGAACTGGCGAGGGCTCGGACCGGAGGACACCCCGATGGGAGGCTCGTCAACGACCGGCACCACGGTGAGTTCCACTTCGAGTCCGAGGGTGTCCATCGCTGCTTCTTGGAGAGCCGGCAGGTAGCGATCTCCTACCCAGCGGTAGTGGAAGTCGGTGGGGGCGACGAGGTGGAGGCTTCCTTCGTCGATGCTCGAGTCGAGCGGTTCGATCCACGTTTGCCATGCTGCCGGAGTTACCCTGCGGCGCACCTGCTGATGGAAGGTCTCCCACTCCACGGCGGTCGAATGTGTTTCAGCCACTTTTCATAGTCCTCTCAACCTCAAATACCCTGTCCACACACCTGTCCACAGGGTGTGGAAAAATCGTTCTCTCGCTCAGGCCCGCTTCCACAGCGCCGTCGCGGCCCGGAGCTCCGTCCGGGGAAGTGCGGTTGTCCGCATGGGAGCGGCGGCGAGTATATGTCGCGGTTGAACGGAGCAGCAAGAAGGGGAAATTCCGCAGTAACCGACGACGCCGATGACGCCGTGTCGCCGAAAGCCCTTGTGTGGCAACGATAACTGTGAATGGGAATTATTGGGAAACGACGAAGAACGGTCGAAAGGTGCCCTATTCGGCACCGGACGATGTTTCGCGTTCAAGGTTGGGATTTCGCGTACCGGCGCGCGTCTTCGCGTTCTCCGCGGCTTGTAGCCGATAGGCGGGCGATTGACGTAGGATTCAGGCGTTCGTAACCTTCCCGGTCGTACCGCGACCTCCCAAGCGGGGATACCTCACTATGAAGCGCACCTATCAACCCAACGTGCGGCGCCGCAAGCGCAAGCACGGATTTCGCTCCCGGATGCGGACCCGTTCCGGACGCGCCGTCATCAAGAGACGACGCATCAAGGGTCGTCACCGTCTCACCGCGTAGTAGCGGACGCCCGTTCGTTTCGCTGCGCTCGCCGGAGCAATTCTCCTCCGTCTTCCGCACCGGCCGATCGGCTCGTTCCGGAGAGATCAGAGTGATCTGCACTGCCGGGGAGAAGGGTCTCCCTCAAGTGGGCATCGTTGCGTCGCGACGGGTCGGTGGTGCGGTGATGAGGAACCGGGCGAAGAGACGCCTCCGGGAGGCTTTGATGAGGGTCAGGTTGAAGCCGGATAAGGTCTACGTTGTGATCGCCTCTCCCGGCGTCACCACGGCGAGTTTCGACCGCCTGGTTCGCGAGCTGGGCGATGCGGTCACCGCGAGTGGAGAGGAGAAGAGACGATGAGCACGGACCGAGAACAGATGCCATCTCCTTCCTCCCGAGTGCTCATGGGATCCATCCGGGTCTACCAGAAGGTGCTCTCGCCTGCTTTCGGGGGCAATTGCCGGTACTATCCCTCCTGTTCGGAGTACGGGTATGACGCGATTCGCCTCCACGGTGCGGGTCGGGGGTCATGGATGGCCGTCAAACGCATCGGACGGTGCCAGCCGTTCCATGACGGCGGATACGACCCCGTGCCCGAACCGGGCCAGCATGAACATGAACACGATTTGAACACTGGGAGCGACGCGTGAACCCCTGGACCCTCCTCCTCGACCTCCTCGGCGGGGTTCTCGACTTCTTTTACCAACTTTTACCAAAGATGGGCCTCGAGCCGAATCTTGGGATCGCCATCATCCTGCTCACGTTGGCCATCTCTCTCGTCTTCTTCCCCTTGACGTTGAAGCAGACCCGGACGATGAAGGCGATGCAGGATATCCAACCCGAGGTGAAACGCCTCCAGAAGGAACTCAAGGGAGAGAAGGAAGAACTCAACAAGGAACTGATGGCGCTCTATCAGGAGCGCGGAGTCAATCCCGCCGCCGGCTGCCTTCCGATGATCGTCCAGATGCCTCTCTGGTTCGGGTTGTTCTCCGTGCTGCGGAGCATCAAACCCAACATCGATCCCGAGAGCGGCGAGGTGTTGTCGGTCACATCGAAGTACATCGGTGACGGCCTCGAAAACATCAACACCGTGTTCCTCGGGATGGATCTCACGCTGTCGCCGAGTGCGGTAGTCCCAGACGCGATCAAGAGCGCAAACGGACTCAACCCGTTGGACGCTCTCCCCTATGTCCTGTTGATCATCCTCATCGTCGCGGCAGGTTTCTACCAACAGATGCAGACCACGAGGACCAAGAAGGACGACAAAGAGCAGTCCCAGACGGCACAGTCGATGCAGACAGCGATGAAGATCATGCCGCTCTTCTTCGGATTCATCTCATGGACGCTCACCGCCGGACTAGGGATCTATTTCGCAACATCCAACCTGTTCCGGGTCGGGCAACAAGCCCTGATCCTGCGATTGGATGAACGCGGAGATGATGATGAGAAGAAGTCGGCACTCCCGGCGGATACGCCGCCGGACGACGGAGAACCCGAGAAGAAGGGCCCGTCGGAGAACGCCAGCAAGAAGAAGAGCCGCCGCAGGAGGAAATGACGATGGAATGGGTGGAAGTTACCGGAACGACGGCCGACGTCGCAGTCGAAGCCGCGCTCGCCGAACTCGGACTCGAGTCGGTCGATCAGGCCGAGGTAGAGGTTATCCAGGAAGGGAAACCGGGATTCCTCGGCATGGGGGCGCGTTCTGCGATCGTGAAGGTCTCGCGCAAGCCACGCAAGCGCAACCGCCGTAACCGCCGAGGGGCGAAAGCGTCGCCCAAGGCAGGCCAACAGAAGAAGACCTCGGAGAAGCAGAAGAGCGGGCAGACCTCGAAGAAGGGCAAAGGTTCACGGCCCTCGAACAAGAAGAAGCCCGCAGAGAACAAGAAGAACGGATCCTCGAAGGAGCGGCGAGCGATGGACAAGAACGTGACGGCAGAGCCGAAGAAGGACAAACCCGAGACGTCGATCGAGGACCAGGCGAAGGTCGCTGAGAACTTCCTGTCCGGTCTTCTCGAGTCGTTCGGCCTCGAGGGTGAGGTCCAGACCAGGATCGAGGACGACGTGCTGTACCTCGACGTTGTCGGAGAGCAGACCGAAGCGCTCGTGGGAGCCAAGGGCGCCACGATGTACTCGGTGCTCGAACTGACGCGTACCACCGTTCAGCGACACACTTTCGGTGCTCCGCGAATGAGGATCGATATTGCGGGCTACGGGACGCGACGCCGCGAAGCGCTCACGATCTACACCGGCAAACTGGTCGAACAGTTGAGCGAGAACGGTGGCGAAGTCATGCTCGAACCGATGAACGCAGCCGACCGGAAGGTCGTTCACGACGCCGCAGCCGCGTTCGAGGGTATCAAGACCTACTCCGAGGGTGAAGACCCTCGACGCGCCGTGGTGATCGCCTCGACCGGAGACACCGACGGCGAGTAGCGCCGCATGTTTCACGGGAAACATGCGTACGACCGCTTGGATAGGGCTGCGAGTCGGGCCGGAAGCGACCTAACACAGAGCCAACGAGAGAAACTCGTGCAATTCGCCGAGTGGCTGGCGACCGAAGCCACCGACGCCGGCGGAATCGGTCCGGAAGAGGGCGATCGGCTCATCGATCGGCACATCGCCGACTCGATCGTGTTCGCGGCCGCATGGGACGAAGCGCCCGCCGATATCCTCGATGTTGGGTCGGGGGTGGGCCTCCCGGGGATACCGTTGGCGGTCCTTCACCCGAAGACGGCGGTTACGCTTCTCGACCGCTCCGGAGAACGATGCCGGCTCGCACGCCGAGCGATCCGAGTCCTCGGCCTCGAGAACGTGCTAGTTGAGCAGAGGGACGCCCTTCAACCGGGTGGATGTTGGGAAGCTATCGTGTTCCGCTCCTCACTGCGGCCGGCCGCGGCGCTTGAAGCGGCGCTGCCGCTCATGGGAGATCAAGGACGTGCGGTCATCGGGTTGAGTCGCTCCACGAAACCCGACCAACTCCCGGACGCGCCGCCCGGGACGTCGCTCGACTTGCTGCGGATCGACGAAGGGGTCCTTGACTCCCCTGCATGGCTACTTAGGATGATCCTGACCGATACCCGAACTCCGGACCGAGACACTTCCTGATGACCACGACAATCGTTGCGATCGCCAACCAGAAGGGCGGCGTCGGCAAGTCCACAACAGCGATCAACCTCGGTGCCGGCCTTGCATTCCAAGGAGAACGCGTTCTCCTGGTCGACCTCGACCCGCAGGGGAACACGACCAGCGGCCTAGGTATCGACCGGTCGGCCATCGAGTACTCCACCTACGACCTTCTTGTCGAAGACGTTGCTATTGACGACGCGATCGAACCGTCCTCTGTGCGCGATCTCTTCGTGGTGCCGGCGACGATCGAGCTTGCCGGGGCCGAGATCGAACTGGTCTCGATGTTCTCGCGAGAAACGCGGCTCGGACATGCTCTCACGCCGATCGCTGAGGACTATGACTTCGTGCTGGTGGACTGTCCTCCATCGCTTGGTCTCTTGACGGTGAACGGCCTGGCGGCCGCCGACGAGGTCCTCATACCCATTCAGTGCGAGTACTACGCCCTCGAGGGCGTGAGCCAGTTGATGCAGAACATCCACTTGGTGCAACGAAGCCTCAACCCTCAACTCGATATCGAAGGTGTGGTCCTGACGATGTACGACGGGCGTACGACGCTCGCAGCGGACGTCGTCGCACAGGTGAGGGAGCACTTCGGGGAAACAACCTACCGGACGGTCATTCCGCGTACCGTCCGACTCTCAGAAGCTCCCTCGTACGGTGAACCGATCGAGGCGTATGACCCTATGTCCCGGGGCGCTATCGCCTATCGGGAGTTGGCACGCGAGTTCCGGAGGAGACATGGCCGCACGTAAGAGTGGATTAGGACGGGGTCTCAACGCCTTGATTCCGGTTGATCATCCTTCGGTCGGCTTCGCCGAACTCGAACTGGAGGAGATCTCTCCGAATCCCCAGCAACCGAGGAGTCGGTTCGACGACGACGCCCTGGGGGAGATGGCAGCGTCCATTCGCGAAGTTGGAGTGCTTCAACCCGTTGTTGTGCGTCCGGGAGACGCGGACGGAACATACGTGCTCATCGCCGGCGAGCGGCGACTCCGAGCGGCTGCAATGGCAGGCCTAGCAACGATTCCTGCCGTTATCAGAGCTTCCGAGAGTGACGAGCGAGACCTCACCGAGGCGTTGATAGAGAACATCCAGCGAAAGGACCTCTCTCCGCTCGAGGAGGCCGCCGCCTATCGGAATCTTCTGGAAGATTTTGGTATGACCCATGAGCAGGTGGCAACCAGGGTGGCGAAGAGCCGCAGTGCCGTAACGAACACGCTCCGATTGCTACAACTCCCTGCGCAGATCCAGGGAATGCTCGAACGTGAGGAACTGTCGGCGGGACATGCCCGTGCCCTCCTATCTCTCGATGACGAGGCGTACGCCGTTCACATCGCCGAACGCGTGGTCGCAGAGGGTTGGCCGGTCAGGAAGGTCGAAGAGGCGGTGAAGAAACGCTCGGTTTCCGGCGCTGAAAGAGGCAGAGGGCTTCCCACGATGAGGCCGGCGGCGATCATCGAGCTCGAGGAGCGCTTGTCGGAGCGATTGGCCACCAAGGTGAAGATCACGACCAGCGGAGCGGGCGGACGCATGGTGATTCGCTACGGCTCGCTAGAAGACCTGGAACGGATCTACCGGCAGTTGTTTGAGTAGTCCGTAGTCCGTAGTCCGTAGTCCGTAGTCCGTAACCCCGTACCCGGTACTAGGCCTTGCTCACAGCTCAAGCTTCGTCTGGACCGTTCGCGTACAGATCGATGATCGCTCTTGCGATCATCGATCCCATCTCGGGGGAGGGGTTGGTCACGGAAACTACCACTGCCGGAGAACGGGTCTCTTTGAGGATCGGTACGGCACGGGGTAGAGCCGGAATGCTGAGCCTGGCGGCGAGGTGGATGGCGATCGTCTTTCCGGCCTCGCTTGTGCTGAGTGGTGTACCGAAGTAGAAGACCCCTTCGGTGTCGTCGGGGGGAACAGTGATGGACAAGACAACCTGGACGTCGAGTCGGTTCGCCCTCTTCGCGCGAAAGTGCTCACCAGGGGATGTATCAACGCTGCGCGACAACAACACGCGGGCGCCGGAGAGTTGGAGGTCCGACGAGAGGTTGGTCGCTGCCCACCACGTCGAATCCGGCGTCGAGATCTCCCCTCTGTCCGGATCCACGTAGATCCGGGCGCCAGTAATCGGCTGAGGTAGCGAATCGATCCACTCGTGATCACGCACCACCTCCCGGCTGGGCTTCTCAGTCGCTTTGGGCATCAAGAGCAGCTCCGCTACGACCTCGCGGCCGGCGAACCCGTCTTCGGCCATTCCCCGGTTGTGCTGGAAGTCGAGCACCGCTCGGAGCGTGTCGGGGCCGAAGAAACCGTCGACCTTGCCGGCGTCGAATCCGAGGGCGCCGAGGCTCTGTTGGAGTCGGGAGACGTCATCGCCGCGCATCATCGGCGAGCGTCGGTAGAGCATGCGATCACCGAGCCGAAACCCGGCGTCGACAAGCGTTCGCCAGGTCTCGGGGCCCACGATGCCGTCCACGGGCAATCCGCGATTCTCTTGGAATTCCCCAACGGCGGCCACTGTGTCTGAGCCGTAGGAGCCGTCTACTTCGGTGCGGATTCCGAGGGCCGTCAAGCGACGCTGAATATCGCGAACCGCTTCCCCGCGGTCTCCGGAGTGGTAGAGCCTCACGCTCCCGTCACCGGGTACCGCAACTCAGGAGACGAACGAAGCGATCTCGGCTTCCAGTTGAGCCTTGCTGCGAGCACCGACGAGGCGCTTCTTCTCTTCTCCTGCCTGGAAGATGATCATCGTCGGAATGCTCATCACGCCGAACTGCATAGCCGTTGACGGGTTCTCATCGACGTTGAGTTTGACGATCTGGAGCTGCCCGGAGCGATCCCCTGCGATCTCCTCGAGCGGTCCGTCCATCATCTTGCAGGGTCCGCACCACTCTGCCCAGAAGTCGACGAGGGTCGGAAGCGCCGACCCGATCAGTTCGACGAACGTAGCATCGTTTCCTTTGACGGTGTTCTGTCCCATCTTGACTCCCTCGTGGTCATTGGTCCGTCGACGAAGCCGACAACGGACGACGGTGAATTCAGATTTCGGTTCGGTCGAGCCAGTGCTCGACGTCGATGGCAGCCTGACAGCCCATGCCGGCAGCCGTCACAGCCTGCTGGTAGTAGTGGTCGACGACGTCCCCGGCTGCGAAAACGCCTTCCACGGATGTCCGAGTCGACCCTCCTTCGGTGGTGATGTATCCGGAGGAATCCAGATCCAGTTGGTCCTGGAAAATCTTGGTATTGGGGTCGTGGCCGATCGCCAGGAAGAATCCCTCGACGGGCAGTACCGACTCATCGCCGGTGAGAACGTTCTTCACCCGGAGACCGGTGACGAGGTCGTCGCCCAGCACTTCATCGATCGTTGTGTTCCACAGGACTTCGATCTTCGGATGATCGATCGCCCTTTGGGCCATGATCTTCGAAGCCCTGAACTCGTCACGACGATGGAGGATGGTGACTTTCGAGGCGAACTTCGTGAGGAAGAGCGCCTCTTCCATGGCTGAATCGCCGCCCCCAACGATCGCGATCTCGCGATCACGGAAGAAGAACCCATCACATGTCGCACATGCCGAGACGCCGTAGCCGCGAAGTCGGCTCTCTCCGGGAATGCCAAGCCACCGAGCAGAGGCACCGGTCGAGATGACGATGGTCTCCGATTCGTAGAGAGCGTCACCGACCCACACCTTGAACGGGCGCTCGGTGAAGTCGACATTGGTGACGTCGGACGAGACGATGCGGGTGCCGAAGCGTTCGGCTTGCTTACGCATCCCGTCCATGAGTTCCGGTCCCATGATCCCCTCGGGGAATCCGGGATAGTTCTCGACTTCAGTGGTGAGCATCAACTGCCCTCCTCGCTCCATGCCTTCGATCATCAACGGACCGAGGTCGGCGCGAGCAGCGTAGATTGCGGCGGTGAGTCCGGCAGGGCCGGATCCGATGATCAAGACCTTCTCGGCCATGGTCACTCCTGTGGTGGTGTTGTCTCGTCTCTTGGATATCTCTTCATCCAAACGAACACGCCGGCGATGAGCAATATGCCCCCGACGACGGCGTATGCAAGTTCCTGTCCGATCAGGGTCCCGAGAGCACGGAAGAAACCGACGAGCAACCAGATCACAGCAAGGACCGCGAGCGTCGCTACGACAAGCCCGAGCGCC
>JAUXCV010000161.1 GCA_030618675.1 Acidimicrobiia bacterium
TTGCTCCCGAGTTTCGAGATGCTTCCTCCGAGCGCTTCCAGGGTCAAACCCACCGCATATCTCGCGTCGTCTTGAACCTCTGGAGCTCTAAGTGCAGCCTCAACGCCGGCGATTGCGGAATGCACTCCGCTGTTGTCGGGCCGACCGTCGGCGTCCTCGCTCGAACTCGACGACTCAACCTCGGCTCCGGCCTTGTAGTGATCCTTGAGCCCGGACCCGAGCAGTCGGAACTGCTCGGCGGCGTCGTTCCAGGACGTGTCATGTTGGCTCATAGGGCTCCTTCGATGCGATTGGCCGGGCTTCTCCAGTATTGCTCTCGTCGGCACCAGCATCCGGGGCACCGCAGCGATCGCATCTATCGGGATCGGCCATCAGAACGGTAGATCGCTTCCACTGGTTTCGAAGTCTTCATTGGTAGGCAGCAGGCCGTTCCAGTTTCCCGCAGCGAAACCGGTCACCACCCCGAAAGCTCGCTTCTTGACATCGGCGCTGTGCCACGCGAGACGCGAGGTCTCGTGTGTGTCGTTCTGAGCCATGTTCAGTCCTTGCGATTCAAGAATCAGGGTTCAACCTACGTGCTCACGAAGTCGGCGGTACCCGCTTCCATGGCATGGGGCGCGGCGCCTTTGAACTGGCTCATGTAGAGCGAGTAATAGAAGTCTCTCTCAGCCATGAGATCGTCGTGAGACGCCATCTCCATGATCTCGCCTCCGTTCACGACCATGATTCGCGACGAGTCGCGAATCGTGGCCAAACGGTGGGCGATGGAGAAACTGGTCTTGCCCTCCATCAGGTTGCGGAGACCGTCCTGGATGAGCTTCTCGGTCCTCGTATCGACATTCGAGGTCGCCTCATCCAGGATCATGATCTTGGGGTTGGCCACCATGGCGCGGGCGATCGTGATCATCTGGCGCTGCCCCTGGCTGAGGTTGGCTCCGCGTTCCACCAACATCGTGTCGTACCCGTCCGGCAGGTGAGAGATGAATTCGTGAGCGTTCGCCTTCTTGGCAGCCTCGATGCACTCATCGTCGGTGGCATCCTCGCGGGCGTACTTCAGGTTGTTCATCACCGTGTCGGTGAAAAGGAACGCCTCTTGCAGTACGGCGCCAACCTGTTTGCGAAGGCTGGCACGATTCAACGTGCTCAGATCTTGGCCGTCGATGAGGATCCTGCCGGCGCTGATGTCGTAGTAACGGGTCAGGATGTTGATGATGGTGCTCTTTCCTGCACCTGTGGGCCCGCAGATACCGATCTTCTCCCCGGCCTGGACCTCGAAGGTGTTGTCTTTGAGAATCAGCCGTCCTGGTACATACCCGAAGTCGACATTCTGAAACTCGATGTGGCCGCCCTTGAACTCATAGGCGACAGCGTCCGAAGCATCCTCAATGTCTGGCCGCTGATCGATGACCTGAAATACTCGGTCGCCACCGGCTACAGCGTTGAGGGCGTTGGACACCAGGTTGGATATCTGCGACAGCGGCGAAGCCATCATCGCTGAGTAGCCTGCGAACGCCAAGACGGTGCCCAGCGACACGTCGCCCAGACTCACCATGAAGGCACCGACCACAAAGACGAGCACGATCTGCACATAGGTGAGGGTCATGGTCAGGGGGAACTGGATGAGCGACACAAACAAAGCCTTGCTGGCTACAGCGAAGACAGCGGCCGCGTTCTCCTCATTCTCCGCATCAGCCCAATCCTGGCGGCGTGCGCTGATGATGACCTTGTGGCCGGCAAGGGTCTCCTCCTGAAAGCCGCTGGCGGTGCCCATCTCCTCCTGCATTTTCGCAAAGGCCGGCGAGGCCACACGGGTGATCAACCACATACCCAGCATGACGAACGGCACGATTGACAAGGCAACCAGGGTCAGTTGGACGTTGATGAGGAGCATGACACCGAGCGCCATCGCCAGTGTGATCACGGCACGGAGGAGCTGGGCCACCCCCTGCTCGTAGAAGACGGCAACTGCCTCCGCATCGTTGTTGATCCTGCTGAGCAGCTCGCCCACGGGTGTTCTGAAGAAGAAGCCCATGGACAGCTTCTGGAGATGGGAGAACAGATGGGTCTGGAGGTTCTTGAGGCCGCGTGTGGCCAGGTCGGCGAACATGCGGTCAGCGAACAGGCTGAACCCCACGTACAACACTCCCGCGACAATGCCATACGTGCCCCACCGCACCAGATCGTCGGTTGTTCCACCCGGTTCAGTCAACACGTTCATCGCTTGTCCGGTGATGTACGGCGTAGACACCAGAGCAGTCACGGCAACGAATCGCAGGATCGTAGCCCAAATGAACCTCGACCTACCGTTCCCGGCAAGCATGTAGCTCATCAGTCGACGCAGCGTGCCGATGGTGTCGCTCTTCTGGTCGATGGCCGGATCCCGGCGAGCATCAGACGCTCCGTCGCTGCTGGCGTCGGTTGCTCTCTGAACCGGTGCGGTCGTTGCTGACGTCATTTTGCGACCTCCTCCAGGTCGAGCCCTGTGGTGATGGCCCCGCCCAACTGAGACTCGTAGATCTCCTGGTAGAGCGGGTTGCTCTCGAGCAGTTCTGCGTGGCTACCTAGAGCGACGATTTCTCCGTCCTCGAGCAGAATCACCTTGTCGAGTTCGATGACGGCACTAATGCGCTGCGCCACGTAGATCGTGGTGCAGTCGTGCGTGAAGCCGGGAATCGCGGACTGGACGCGTCCCTCTGTCGATGCGTCGAGCGCACTGGTGCTGTCGTCGAGGATGAGCACTCGCGGCCGTTGGACAAGCGTTCGGTTAATCGATAGCCGCTGTCGCTGCCCGCCGGAGAAGTTGTAGCCCCTGCGTGATACGGGGGCATCCCAGGCTTCGGGCAAATTGGAAACGAAGCCGTAGGAATCGGCCGCCTTGGCCGCATCGATCATGACATCGTCATCCGCCTCCGGATTCGTGAACTTCATGTTGAAGCGGATGTCGCCCTTGAACAGCACCGACTCTTGCAGGGCGATTCCTACCAGTTCAAGGAGATTGTCGTGCGGGATGTCACGCACGTCGATGCCATCGATGGTGATCTTGCCTTCGGTCACGTCGTAGAAACGCGGTATCAGGTTGACCAAAGCGGACTTTCCCGAGCCTGTTGCGCCCAGAATGCCGATCTGTTCACCCGGCTCGATCGTCAGGTTGATGTTCTTCAGGACCGGCGGGTCAAGGTCACCTTCGGGCCCGCGAAAGGCGAAGGTGACGTTGTCGAACACCACCCGTCCCTCGACCGCGGAGGGATCCAGGACTTTCGCCTCGGGCCGGTCCTGAATAGCTGCAACGCCGTCATAGACCTCCAAAATGCGCTGCGCAGACGTGTCAGCCCGCAGAACCATCGGGACGACGATCGCAAAGAGCGCCAGTGGGGCGATGGTGAGGGCGAGGTATTGAGTGAAAGCGAAGACTTCACCTACCTCCAGGCCTGAGTTCTCCAGCACCATGAACCCGCCGAACATCACCGATGTGATGATGGCGATCTGACCAATCCCGACGAGAAGCGGATTGAGGAAAGCGACTCGCCAAGCCGAGCCGTAAGCTGGCTTGCGCATGGCCTCGGCCCGCTCGTCGAAGCGCTCGACCTCGGTGTCCTCCCGCACAAACGCCTTGACCACCTGGATGCCGGTGACGTTCTCCTGGACCTTGTTGTTGACTGCATCGAGCCGTGCCTGGCGCTCTTCGAAGTTGCGAAAGATCGCAGGTATGAAGACGATCACGGCCACCACCACTACCACGACGGTCACGATGAGGAGCCAGACGAGCTCCGGCGTCTTGATCACGGTGAGCACACCGGCCGCCAGAATCATGAACGGCGCATACAGACCGAGCATCAACGCGTAGAGCATCCCGTTCTGCACATTCACGGCATCTGCGTTCAAACGCACCATCAACTCGCCGGTCGGGAAACGGTCATAGTTGGCGAACGAGAAAGTCTGGAGCCGTGAGTACAACAGCGACCGGATGGTGTACGAAGTGCCCGTCGCGAAGAACACGGACTGACCAGCAGCCCCCAACATGGTCAGACCCGCGATCACAGCAAGGACGACCATCCAGAATCCGATGGTCAATATCGCTTCCTGGTCGCCGGCTCGGACGCCATCGTCGATGAGCGCCTGAGTGAGGGTGGCGAACGCAACGGTGGCCAGCGCCGAAACCAGTAGCAGCAGTTGGGACGCGACCAGCCGACCCTTGAACCGGGTCACAATCGTGAACATTCGCATCATTGATTTTGGCATTGCTCTCACTCCTCGGAAGGCGGCTCGTATCGAGAATTCGTGTCTTCCCTACGTCTCTTCTGTACGTCTCCTATTCACGATCGGCGGAGATGGCCCGCGGGGGCACTGGCATGACGGCGATCAAGTCGAGTCCCAACTGCTCGAGCCGCTGCAGAACGCTGTGAAGCTCTGCTCGGTCACGCACCGGAACCAGAATGGTCGTCTCGCCCTCCACGTTGCCTCGCCTCGTGCCCCCAAGAGCACGGACAGCGGCATCGGTGAGCGGACCATCCAGCCGGATCTTGTAGATCTGCAGAGGTGATTGGGTAGCGTTCATTGAGGTTGATGTTGACCCCTCGCCTCGGTCTGTGCGTCACCCGAACCGTGTGAAAACACGCCCGCTGGCAACCGGCACGACCAGAAGCCGGAACCCACACCTAGCCGGCTGAAGAACCTCG
>JAUXCV010000298.1 GCA_030618675.1 Acidimicrobiia bacterium
CGATCAGCCCGCACTCGCTGCGACACAGCTTCATCACCGCCGCACTCGACGCTGGCGTTCCTCTCCGTGATGTCCAAGAGGCCGCGTCGCACGCCGATCCGCGAACGACGATGCGCTACGACCGGGCACGACGCTCACTCGACCGGCACGCCACGTACATAGTCGCCACATTCGTTGCAGGAGCCAGCCGTTGACAGCACCGCATCGCTGATCCGGAATCGATTCGGGAGCTTCCGTTCACCGGACGGCTGTCAATCCCGGTCGGCGAGTTCGTCGCGGATCGCATCATCCAGATCCGTGAACGCTTCCGCCGCCCACCACAGATGATCCTCCGGGTACATCGCGTAGGAACGGTGAGCTCGCTGCCAGTCCCGATCGTGATATCGATCCAACACCTGACGCAGATGCCGTCGGGCGGCAGCCTTCTCGATCCGGAGCTGTTCGAGATACCGCTCCCGACTCGGAGGACCAACGTACGCCAGGTCGTCGAAACGGTGCTCCCCCAACAGGGCCAGGACATCGGCATCGGTCCCGTCCGATCGAGACCAGAACCGAACCGCACGCACGATCGCGTGGTTCCACACAGGCCAACCCGCCGGGCGCCACACACGCTCCACCGGAACCTTATCCAACCTCATCAACGACGCCAACGCCTCAAGCACCACAGACCGAGAACGCCATGGAACCTCGTCAACCGGAAGATCTACGACGAAAGCTACCGACACGACATCCAGCGACTCGGGACCATCCAGAAGCTCTCCGAACACATAGGCGTCCGTAACCTCCAACGCATCGACCCCATCAATCATCGAGAGACCGTCGGCAACCGATCCCAACCGACGAACCGCAGTGGAATACTTCATCGAACCATTGTGCCATCGGGAGCCCTCGGCGCATAGGCTTCGATATGGGCGGCCTTGGAACCCGTGGCCCGGCGGGGGGTCCTGCGAACGGAGTGTGGCGATTCTCTCTTGGGCGTACCTCGAGACGCCGGGCAACGAGCGCACCGTCAGTTGGGTGCGCTCGCTGTTCTTTGATCGGTTCGTCGGCCGATCAATCGGCTCGGCGGTGTGTCAGTTGATTCTGAAAAGGCTCGTTCCCGTCCACGGATCGACCGTCGCCACGAATTCTCCGCTCTCGTGTACCTGACGACCCAGCCAGTGAGAGAAGGCCCCGTTGGCCGTTGTGACCACACCGTTGGCTCTCCAGGTGGTGTTCGCCATCGTGGTTGTTCCGCGTTCCAGCGTCTCGAGCAGTAACTCGCCTTCACATCGTTGCTGACCGGATTCCCACGTCGAGTCGTAGATCTTGACCACCATCTCATAGTGGCTCGCCTGGGCAGGACTCTCGGGATCGAAGGTCCAAGTCCTGAGATCGAACCACCACTCAATGCACCCGTCGATGTCGCCGGTGATCTCTCCGGTCCACCCCAGCATGTATGGGAATTCGACTAGCCCGACGAACTCGTGGGTGGTTTCGGCTCGAAGCGGTTCCTTGGCATGCGCCGGTACCGCAGACAGCATTACCAATGCCAACGCGGCCACCAACAGCAGAACGCTCAGTCTCTTCATCTTCTCGTCTCCCTTCGAAAAGCTTCACTCCAAAACTGTTCTCTTTTCCCCTCTGCGATCAATCGAGGCTTCACACGCTCCTTTCGTGAATGCGTAGTGGGGGGGTCTCGGGTCTCCTTGTCCTCGTCCAATGCGCTACAACCAACCATCGCCCCAAATCAAGGACACCGGCAGGGGAATACGACCCTATTGGCGCTGCAACGGAGCAGACTTGACAGCGCGTATCCGGCATTCTGCTCGGTACGGCGTGACCGGCCACGGGCGCATAGGTGCCGATATGGGCGCGCGATGTGCGCTCTTCCGCTACTTCGTGGGCCCTGACCTCCGTGCGTTGGACGGCCCAACCGCGGGCCGCCCAACGCACCCATCTACGTACCTACTTCAGCGCTTTCTTGAAGAAGTCCACGAGGGCGCCGTGCAAGACAGCGTCAACCTCGGGCTGGTCCGAGTAGAAGCCGTAGCCGTGATCGGCATCAGGGATCGTGACGAGTTGGTTGCTCTTTGCAGCATCCTCGGTGGCTGCCATGTACGCCTCGACCTCCCCGAACGGGATGATCTGCTCGGCTTCACCCCACAAGATGAGTGCGCGGCCCTCGAAGTACTCGATGTCTCCCACTGGGTCCGCCTGAATCGTCTCGTCAAACCACTCGATGCTGTGGGGCCGCGTCGTTCCCCACGGGTCTGTGATATCCGCGTAGCCGTTGGCCTCGGCCTCGGCGTAGTAGGTATCGATGTCGTACTGGAAGAGTTCCGCTGGGTGCGCCAACGGCCCCAACAGGGCGACAGCCTTGTACGGAGTGAACGGCCTGCCAGCCTGGATCGCCGTGCCCGCCGAGCCTTCGCTGTACCCGAAGCCGCCGATACGGTCCTTGTCAACCGGCAGGTTCCGTACGGCGTATTGCAGCGCAGCGTCCGAGTCAGCCAGCATCGTTGTGTAGGTCAGATTGACGAACGACTCAGAGCTACTCACTCCCGCTCCCGTCCAGTCATAGGCTCCAGCGAAGTCGAAACGGATGCTCATGATGCCGGCCTGCGCCAGGGCATCGGCCACCCGACCGAAACCACCATTCTCTTGCCGACTGCCCCCGTGTCCATGGTGGAACACCACCAGCGGGAACCTCTCATTGCGCTTGCCCTCAGGCACCACCACCGTGGCTGGAATCTCGATGCCACGCGACTCGAGCATGACCTCAGTCGATGTCACCTCGTACGGCTTGGCTTTCGCCTCAGCAG
>JAUXCV010000386.1 GCA_030618675.1 Acidimicrobiia bacterium
GAGTCTTCGAGCCCCCAGCATTGCGACCAACTGGGGGCTCGAAGACTCGACCCCAGCCACCCTGATATTTCTCTTTTGTTGCGATCACCCCATCCAGGAGTCCGACGATGACCATTTCGACACCCGACTCGAACCCCTCCGGCACGGACGGGCACGTCTCCCGCCGTTCGTTCCTCCAAGCCACGGGCGCCGCTGCGACGTTGGCAGTTGGCGACGTGCTGACCCGCGCCGGTCGTGCCTACCCGGCCGACGCTACGACGAAGATCCGTATGGGTGTGGTCGGCGGGGGCTTCGGCGCCGGCTTCTGGTGGCATGAACACCCCAACTGCGTGGTGACCGGTGTGACGGATCTGATCGCCGGGCGACGCGAGTCGCTACGCCGTCGTTATGCATGCGACACCGTGTACGATTCGCTGGAGATCATGCTCAAGGAAGCGAAGGACATCGACGCCGTGGCGGTCTTCTCCGGCGCGCCGGACCACGCCAAACATGTAAAGTGGTGTATGGAGCGAGGCTGGCATGTTGTCTCCGCCGTGCCCGCCTGCATTACGCTGGAAGAGGCGGCCATGCTCAAGGAGGTCAAGGAGAAGACCGGTATGCGGTACATGATGGCCGAGTCAAGCTGGTATCGTCAGGAGTGCATGCTCGCCCGGGATCTCTATCGCGCGGGCGCCTTTGGCGAGCTGTTCTACACGGAGACGGAGTATTACCACCAACTGTTCAACCTGGACACCGTGTTGACGGAGAAGAAACGCCTGGCCTATGGTCCCGACGGCAAGCGGTCTTGGCGTTGGGGGTTTCCCCCCATGCTCTATCCAACCCACTCCATGGGATACCTGACGGGCGTAACGGGTGAGCGAGTGGTGAAGGTGTCGTGTCTCGGCTGGCGTGGGAACCGTCCCGACATCAACGAGAACCCTATGATCGTCGACAACGTCTACAAGAATCCCTTCTGGTCCCAGGCGTCGATGATGTTGACCGACCAGGGACACATGTCCCGTTGCAACGTGTTTTGGATCTGTGTTGCCGGCGGGGAACGGGCCCAGTGGTTCGGCGACAAGTCGACGGTGTACATGCCCAACGGGGGCGTGAACGACGCGGTCCAACGGATCCGCGCCCAAGCGGCCAAGACGATCGAAGTCCCGCAATTCTGGAAGACGGCCGACATGATTCCCGTGCCCATGCGTCACGCTTCCGGCCACGGCGGCTCGGCCGTGTTCATCTCCGCCGAGTTCGTCAATGCGTTGCTGGAAGACCGCGAACCCGAGATCGACTTGTACACATCGCTCGCCATGACGGTTCCGGGCATCGTCGCCCATCAGTCGGCCTTCAAAGACGGCGAACAGCTCGAGGTGCCCCAGTTCGAGGCCCCCAAGACGTAATTGCGGCAACTGCGTTCCCCCAAGCGCGCGGTCGACATAGAATGAAGAACCCTTCTTTCGAAACAGGACACCGGGAGCAGATGATGAGCAGTGCCGTTGTGTCGCACATCCAAGTCGATGACCATGGAGTCGCGTGGATCGACAATACGAATGTGAAGGTAATCGAGGTCGTCCTGGACAAGCTGGCTCATGGGTCAAGTGCAGAAGAGATGCATTTCCAGTATCCTCATCTGAGCTTGGCGCAGATCTATGCGGCCCTGGCCTTCTACTACGATCATCAGCCCGAGATGGACGGCGAGATTGACCGTCGTCTTGCGGAGGTCGAACAGCGGGCCTCGGAGCAGTCCCAGTCGCCTTTCCGCGAACGTCTGCAGAGAAGGGAGATGCGCGAGTGAGCATCCGGCTCTATATGGACGTTCATGTACGCCGCGCTGTTACCAGCGGTTTGCGTCTGAGGGCGGTCGATGTCCTGACGGCGCAAGAGGACGACCACGACCGGACCTCCGACAGCGATCTCCTCGACCGCGCGACAGAGTTGGGCCGCATCCTCTTTTCGCAAGACGATGATCTGCTACGCGAGGCGGCGGAGCGTCAAGCCCGTGGGCAGTCTTTCGCAGGCGTTGTCTACGCGCATCAGTTGAAAGTCACCATAGGCCAGTGCATCACAGACCTGGAAGTGATCGCTCAAGTCGGCGAGCCGGAAGATTTCGTGAACCGGGTTGAGTACGTGCCGCTCTGAACGAGTGATGGCGCCGCGGAAAATATTCCAGAAACCCTTCGGTGTCGT
>JAUXCV010000398.1 GCA_030618675.1 Acidimicrobiia bacterium
GGTCGGGACCTGACGGTCCGCGTCGCCAAGCCACGGAGCAACCGCAGCTGACCCCCCAAGTCCACATACCCAGGGTTCGCAGCGTCCTATTTGGCGCTGTGAGCCCACAGAATGACCACCTCACCTCAGCTTCAACCTCGGGCCGAAAGGCCCATCTGAAAGGAGTGCCAATGAAGGCACCACACACCTCGCGCACAAGCGCACCATGGAACCTCAACCACCTCCGACTCGGAACCACCTACCGGGCCACGACCCGTCATCGCACCACAGCCGGCGAGTACCTCGGCATGGAGACCCCACACGGCGACCGGTCGATCCTCCTCCGTCACCGCACGGGGACTGAGTCGATCGCCTTGAACGAGATCACCTCGCTCCGTCCGACGGCTGCCTAGCGAGACCGCTCGCGGTCAGGCCGTCGTGGTCTCGGCATCGGCCGGGGCGAACAGGAGCTTGTGGCCGAACACGAGCGCCACGAGGACGGTCCCGAGCGCCACATAGCCGAGGAGGCCCGTGAGCGCGTAGTCGCCGGCGGTGAAAGCCCCGTAGTCCCACACCAGATGGAGAATCATCGGGACGATGATCAGACCCGTTGTGCGGCGGGCGATGTAGAAGCCGCTTCCGATCACGAACGTCACGATGACCTGCTGAATCGTGGGAATGGCACCCTGTCCGAGCAGCACGTTGATGCTGTGGAGCAGTGCGAACGCCACTGAGGACCACAGCCAGACGTGGGATTCCTTCATGGCGCTGCGAAAGCTGACGATGATGAGGCCGCGATACATCAGCTCTTCGGAGAGTCCGACGAACGCCACTCCGATCCCGATCCAGAGCAGGAGTTTCGAGTCGAGATCGGACAGTCCGGCGTAGTTCACGCCGGCGAACACGGTGAAGGCCATCACGATCGGGACGACGATGATCCAACCCTTCACTCGCTTCTTCTCCCGTAGGACCGGTTTCCACCAACCGAAGATCGACGTGACGATGAGGAGGACAGCGGTCACGACCGTCATCGGGATCACGAGTCCCTTGAGGGCGTTGTCTGCAGTAGCCGTGATGTCGTCGTACCCGACCCCCGACATCTTGACGAGGATCCCGAACAGGGCCGTGTAACCCACAGCAAGAGCGATACCGACTTTGACGGATGGCTGAACTCTCATGATCGCTCCTAGCCGGGTGAGGACCGCCGATCATAGAGCGGCAACCATCCCTGCCCTGGGAAGGCAACCGGAGTCAAGCCGGGAGTCCGGTGTAGAAGCCAGCGCGATGGTGCCGTCTCCTACGCCGGACGCCGGGCTTGTGGAACGGTGGCAAACTCGGCCGCGATGGCATCCAGGTCGGCCGTCATCAGGCGCCCCAACAGATCCCACGCGGGAGTCTCGGAAGCCACACGATGCGGATTGGTGTCTCCGCTGCACGCCGACATCGAGACCGACGTCGCCAGCCGGGCCAATATGAGATCGAGGAGCACGTCGACTTCTGCCACCGTCGGTTCCGTAACAGACCAATACCCGGCAATTGCGTCGAGTGCCACCGCGACGGGATCATCCTGGTCCAGCATCGCGTATGCGCACGCGATCGCAAGCTCGGCGATCCGCACCGATTCGATCGCGTCGCCGAAGTCGATGACCCCAGCTATGGCGCCGTTTCGGACCAAGAGGTTCTCGTCGTTCAAGTCGTTGTGAATCACCTGTCGCGGAAGTGCCGAGAAGTCGATGCGGTCGCATCGCTCAAGCACCCGGCCGATGAGTTCCGTGCGACGATCATCGCCGATCAGCCCCACGCGCTCACGGACGACTTGATCGGCGCCGGAGATCTCCCACAGGAAGCTGGCAGGTCGAGGCACCGCAGGAAAGGTCTGCAGAGCGCGAACCATCGAGCCGGCGACAGCGCCGATCTCACCGGCCAGACCCGGGGGCCGACCGGCTTCCCTGTACGGGATGCCGTCGACCCACGTGTACATGTGTGCGATCCGCCCGTCGTCGAGGACCGTCCAGCCGTCGCCCTCAAGCGTCGGGACCACCGAGGGTGTCTCGGCATCGACGGCACTCGATGCCGCGATCACCGACTGGCGGAACG
>JAUXCV010000227.1 GCA_030618675.1 Acidimicrobiia bacterium
GTCTAGAACTGGCGACCGCCATTTCGTACGGTGGCATGGTGGTCCGCATCACCCAGTTCGGCTTTCGCCGTGGGCAAGCCCCGCCCAACAAGGGGAAGACCTATCCCGTCGAGATCCTCGCCCCTGACGAAGTGCGTGCCCTCGCCTCACAATGCTCAACGATCTCGACCAGCGGAATCCGACACCGAGCGCTAATCGTCATGCTCTACCGTACCGGTCTTCGAATCGGTGAAGCGCTCGCACTGCGGCCCAAAGACATCAACCTCGAGATCGGATCGGTCGTCGTGCTCCACGGCAAGGGTGACCGGATGCGCACGGTTGGGATCGACCCTGGCGCTCATCCCCACATCGAAGCATGGATTGAGCGCCGACAGACTCTAAGTCCGCCGACCCATGCTCCGCTGTTCTGCACGTTCAAGGGCGGCCCGATGAACCCTTCACACGTGCGCATCCTGCTCCGGAGACTGGCCAACCGTGCCGGGATCGAGAAGCGCGTGCACCCCCACGGATTTCGGCACACCCATGCCTACGAGTTGATGATGGAAGGGGTGCCGATGCCGATCATCCAACGCCAACTGGGTCACGTTTCGTTGGCGACGACCGACCGGTACCTCTCGCACATCGCACCGAAGCTCGTGATCGAAACCATGGGTAGAAGAGAATGGAGCCCGTGATGATCCGTGACGACCGCTCGTGCGGACTCTTCGGCACGCCGTCACATCCGGTCTTGAGCAGCTCGCACGAGGATCTCCGCTCTGCGAGTGGCCGCCCTCGCTCGCTGTGTCTTCACGTGCGACAGCCCGTAGTGGGCACCGTCCTTGTAGTCGGCCAGTTCCCGAAGCGCCGTTCCGAGCCTCCGATCTCCGGTCACGCTCTCGAGAAACCCGGCTGCTTCTCGATGGTCGGCTCCGCGGTACCGCTTCCCGGCCGCACCACAGCAGATCGCATCGGCCGCAGCGATGCCTGCCAAGACGGCGTTTCCGGTTGCTACGGTCGCCTCCGAACCCGTCTCGTCGGCGATTACCAGTCGGGCAACATCCAGATACAGCTCGGCGTGACCGAGACGGATCCTCGCCTGACTTGCCGAACAATCCGAGTACTTGGAGCGAACCACCTACCGCCTCCCTCCCTCGGAAAGGAACGCCCGCAAATCCTCGCCCAC
Source organism: Acidimicrobiia bacterium (assembly GCA_030618675.1). GTDB lineage: Bacteria > Actinomycetota > Acidimicrobiia > Spongiisociales > UBA5794 > JAHEEL01. The sequence continues at coordinate 1,163 of JAUXCV010000227.1, forward strand.
CAACGTTCGGGCCTCGCGCCGTAGCGATTCGATCAGCGGTTCGCCTGTTTCGATCGCATCGGCAATCTCCGACCGGCTAACTTCGACGAGCTGGACACGGTTGCCGCATCGCTCCTCGATGATGACCACCAGGTCTCCGAGCTGGCCACGCCACACATCGTTCTCCAGATCGATGTCGTCCGGACGAACGACGAGGAGGTCGACGTCGCTCTGCCGAACCGCTTGACGACGAGCCGCCGACCCGAACAGAGCCACCGTATCCGGCGGCAGGTCCCACGCCCGGACGAGTTCTCTGATCTCATTCTCGATCCGGGACGGGGCCGAGAGGATGTCGAGCAGACCCGACGCCAGGATATGGTCTCGATTGAGGCGGTACGAGTACGTGCGACCGTGCTGCTCGACCAGCACGATGCCCTCTTCCGTCAAGCGTCGGACAACGGCAGAGACCTGGGCGTAGGATCGGCCGGCGAGGCCCGCCAGCTGATTCCCCGTAACCGACGCGTGTGTTCCCGCCAGAACCTCGAGGACGTCGGCGTCCACCGTTGCGGCGATTGATCGCAGAGGATTCTCCCAGTCCATCTCACCTCCTATCGGTTTTCCGATAATGTTATCGGTTTTCCGACAACATGTACAGGGCTTCGCGGTCGGTACGCCTCGCAAGAGGCGAACCGAAAACGAGTCGTCGATAGCGAAGAGAAACGGAACCGGGCACGGAGGCGCAGCCGGGGCATCGCTCTGGCACCGGCCCACGAGAAGCTCGCCTCCTCCCGCTCGTGGCCGGCCCACTGTGCGGGTCATCATGGACTCCACTCTCTCCTCCCCATGGTCTCGATGACGATCTTCGGGGCGATGTGCGACAGGTACCGGTCGGTGGTCGCCAACGACGCGTGGCCGAGTTGCTGTTGGATGATCGGCATCGGGACGCCTTCCATCATCTCGGCCATAGCGACACCGTACGACACGCACACGGCCGGTTCCAGACCCCCGATATCCCAACGCACCCACCGGGCAACGGCCTGCCGCCCACCGTCTATCGCTAAGGCATCCCGTCCCCGCCAGTACCGGTGGGCGAACCGGCACTCGGGGCAACGAGCGCCGAGACCGAGCCAGATCGGTGGCGCCGGGCTGTCAACGCCGGTTCGAGAGAACGACGAACCGGCCGGGCAAAATCACCCGTCCTCAGGCAGATCGAAGAGGATGGCACGAACCTGGATCTGTAGATCGGGCAGGTCCCGCTCGGCGACCTGCCACACGATCGACGGATCCACATATCGGTAGCCATGGGCCAGCAGGTTTCTCATGTCTACCACCTCGCGCCACGGAACCTCCGGATGACGAACTCGTGAGTCTTCTGAGACTGCATTCGCGGCCTCGTCAATGGTCTGTATTCAGTGGATCACCGCAGTCAGTAGCACTTCATCGCCCGTGAACGCCTCTTCCGTATCAGGTCGGTGCCGGTCGATGGCTTCGATCAGCTCGATGATGTCCAGTAGGAAGTCCCGGTCACGATTCACAATCCGACAGCCTCAGCGTGTACGCGCTCCCGGAGCCGCGGTTTGACGTCGGTTGCTATCTCGACCGGGAATCCGAGGAGATCCTCCAGTTCAAGGTGGAGAGCCGCCAGGTCCAGCAGGCTGCTCCCATCCTCCATATCCACGAGCATATCGATGTCACTCTCGGGCCCGGCCACACCGCGAGCCACCGATCCATAGATGCGGACATTCGACGCCCCGTGCCGGCCCGCGATCTCGAGGATCTCTGATCGCCGGCCACGGAGCAGTTCCAGGGTCGGTGTGTCGCTGGCTTGCCGGACCGTGGTCATGTGAACGACCCTCCTGTGTTGCTCCATTGTCTCACGCTGGCCCATAGCTGTCGCACGCATCGTGGAAGTCACGTCCCGAGAGGTTGACCAGGAACGGATGAACAGCGACATCACGGCCGCCACTCCGGATCCGCCTGTGCGATTCACCGTCCACCTGCGCACCGGCGACGACATCGACCCGCCAACGCCCTTAGGCGCTGCCTCCATGCGATCGGAGGCCTAGAACCGGTGATGCCGGTGTCGTACGGTGTCGCGATGACCGATGCCCCTATTCGCAGCCTCGCCTGCACGAACCTGCCGGAGTGTGAGCCGGGTCACAGCGGCAACGCAGTCGGGTCGAATCGAGAGCGGATATCATCTCTTGACTAGCATAAGCACGGTGCTTATGCTCTTACTATGCTTATGACCCTCATCCAGATCCTCGAGGACGCCGGTGTCCGCGTCGACGTCACAAGCGATCGGCAAGGCGACGGCAACCACCCCGACGTCCTCATCACATTGAAACTCGAGAACTCAGAAGCACACCTCGCCATCGAAGCGCGGCGGCGAGCCCCCTACCCCGGCGAGATAGCGTCCCTCGAACAACTCCGGTCAGAGATCACTGCCGACGGGATCCCGACACTCGTCGCACCGTACATCTCCGAGGAGACCGGACGGAGACT
>JAUXCV010000413.1 GCA_030618675.1 Acidimicrobiia bacterium
CGCCCGTCGGGCGTGATGACCGCCGGATTGGCACAGAAGTTCGTCAACCAACTCGGTCTGTTGCCTGGAAGGCGGGTGGCGATCCTCGGATCCGGCGACATCGGCTTGATCATGGCTCGCCGCATGAAGCTGGAAGGCATGGAAGTACCGGGCATCTTCGAGATCATGCCCCACGCGAACGGCTTGAACCGCAACATTGTCCAGTGTCTCGACGATTTCGACATTCCGCTCCATCTCTCGACCACAGTGGTCGAGATCCACGGACGAGACCGAGTCGAGGAGGTGACCGTAGCCCCGGTCGATGATCATCTTCGGCCCGACATGAGCCGGACTCGAACGATCGTATGCGACACGCTGCTCGGCTCGATTGGACTCATCCCCGAGAACGAACTGTCCCTGAGGCTCGGACTCCGCATCGACCCGACGACATCGGGCCCGGTGGTGTCGTCGACCATGGAAACGTCACGAGATGGGGTGTTCGCCGCGGGCAACGTGGTCCACATCCACGACATCGTCGACTTCGTCAGCCAGGAGGCCCTCCTCGCAGGCGAGAACGCCGGTCGCTTTGTCACGGGTCGACGACCACCAGCCGACAACATCAAGCTCAATGCCGGCGTCAACGTCGCATCCATCGTCCCTCACACCATCTCGTCGGACAGGGAACACACCGTGTACGTACGGGTGCGACGGCCACTCGAAAAGAGCTGGCTCCGCCTCGGCGACGTCTACGAGAAACGTCTGCGATACGTCGTTCCCGCCGAGATGGTGTCGCTCAAAGTGCGGCCACGATTCCTGGAGCAATTCCACGGCGACACCTTGACCGTCGACATTGTGCCCCGACACGAGCCGGGGAGGGACGAGGGATGAGCACCGTCCACCCTGAAGGTGTCATCTACCACTACCTCTGTATCGAGTGTCCACTCGGATGCCGAATCGAAGTCGAGGAGGATGCAGACGGAAATATCGTCGACGTGCGTGGATATGCCTGCAACAAGGGCAAGACGTTTGCCGAGCGCGAGCACACCGACCCCAGGCGCATGGTTACCACAACCGTGGCGGTTCACGGCGGCCTGTGGCCTCGACTACCCGTCCGCACCACGACCGCGGTTCCCAAAGACCGCGTATGGGCCGTAGTGGAGTTGCTGCGCCCGGTATCGGTCGAGAGCCCGGTGCGGATGGGCGAAGTGGTCTTCGCCGACATCGCCGGTACCGGCGTCGACGTCGTGGCATCTCGAGACATGCCGGAGCGGTGACGCCGCCCGCTGCACTCGAACCCTCGGTGGAATCGTCACATGACGCAAATCTGTCGGCGCATCTCGACCGTCATTGACGATGCTCGGCTTGGTGGATCGCCGATCTGGTGAGTGGCAGCTGCTGCACAGAGAAGCCCGGGCACCTCCACGGCTTCTTCACGGGCGATGCCGTGCTCAGAGATTCGGCCGGGATTGGCCACCGCCCGGGCGCAGAGCCCGTCGTTCTTGTCGCCGGAAGCTTGCACGACAAAGGATCCGATTCAGTGTCCGAGATCACCGCTCGCACGCCTGCAATCCCATATCGGTTCACTCCATGTCACCGAGCTTGTGGAGAGCGACCCTGACGAGGATGGGACCGATTAGCTCGAAGACGAGTGTTGCGACGATCGCAACCGAGAGCAGCGTGTCGGCATACTCAGGGAATTGCTCGGTCGCTATCAGGGCCATTCCGATGGCGACACCTGCCTGGGGGATCAGCGCCGCACCGAACCAGCCCCCTGTTCTCAGATCCGCTCCCACAAGCCGGGATCCGGCGACGCCTCCCAGGAGCTTGCCTCCCACTCTCAGAACGAGATATGCGCCCAGCAATCCCCCCGCAGCCGCCAGCGAAACGCTGCTCACGGAAGCGCCGGCGAGGACGAAGAAGACGACCAGGAACGGCGCCTCGATGTTCTCGATCTCGGGGAACGTTCGGACGTGATGCTTGGCAGCGTTGGTGGCTACCGCACCCATCACGACGGCGGCCAGGAGGAACGA
>JAUXCV010000302.1 GCA_030618675.1 Acidimicrobiia bacterium
CGAGGTGAAACGCGCCGAACGGGCGTCGTAGGTGATGAGGCGATCGGTCAGGCGGTCCGGTGAACCGATCACGTGCTTGAGGGCCTCGACGGCCATCAGCGAGCCGATCACGCCCGTCACCGCTCCGAGGACACCGACGTCGCTGCACGTGGTTTCGCTCTCCGGCAGATCCGGGAACAGGCACCGATAGCACGGACCGATGCGAGGATCGAAGCCCGCCACGAGACCCTCCCACCGGATCGCGGCGCCGTGGATGAAGGGGATCCCTGCTCCGGCGGCGGCATCATTGACGGCGAGGCGACCGGCGTAGTTGTCGGACGCATCGATCACCAGGTCATACCCGTCGACCAGGCTCCTTGCGTTCCCTTCATCGAGCCAGGTCGCGATCGGGACGACGGTCACATCGGAGTTGAGAGAGCGTACGCTCGCCATCGCCGCATCGACCTTTCGCATACCGACGGCGGCCTCATCGAAGAGCACCTGGCGCTGCAGGTTCGTCGAGTCCACGCGATCTCCGTCGACGATGGCGATAGTGCCGATTCCCGCCGCGGCGAGGTACTGGATCACCGGAGAACCGAGTCCGCCTGCACCGACGACCACGACGCGGGCGGCCCGGATCCTGCTCTGGCCGCCCGGTCCGAGATCGGCGAGTCGAACATGGCGGTCATATCGATCCGGTGGATCGTCGCCCGCGGCGACGATGGGTCGCTCTTCGGATCGCCAGCGGCGGAAGCCCCCGAGGAGTGACACGATGCCGGTGTAACCGCGCTCTGAAAGAGACCTTGCGGCAACACGCGACGCCTCCCCGATGCCGCAGTAGAGCAGGATCGGGGAGTCGGGGGAGGGGGCCAGTTCCTCGATCCGGTCCAGATCCATGCGATCGACCCGGATCGAGCCGACGAGTTCGTGGCTGAGACGATCGCCTTCGCGAAGATCGACGATGGCGACGAACGAGTCGAGGACGACGTCGTCGGGCGCGATCTCGGTGGCCTTGGATTGCATGACCGTGAGGCTACTCGGAGCCGGTGAGGCGGTCGACGAGGGTGGGCACGATCTCGCCGGCGGTGCCGTCGATGAGAACGGCTGCACGGAAGTCGTGATCGGTCTTGCCGCGGTTGATGATCACCATCGGGTGGCCGCGGTCGACCACGTCGAGCGGAACGAACGCTGCCGGGTAGACGGAGAGGGACGAGCCGATGACGAGCACAGCATCGGCTTGCTCCGCCATGTCCCAGGCCCGCCTTGTCGCGTCCATCGGCAGGTCTTCGCCGAAGTAGACGATCGTGGTCTTCAGGATCCCGTTGCATCGGTGGCACGCAGGATCCTCTTCGCCGGATTCCCATCGCTGCTCGATCTCACCGAACTCGGGTTCGTCACCGCAGGAGATGCAGTGGATCCGATTCGCAGTTCCGTGCAGTTCGACGAGCGCTTCGGGGGCGAGGCCGGAGGCGACATGAAGGCCATCGACGTTCTGTGTCACGCATCCGATCAAGTGGCCGGATTCCCACAGTCGGGTTACCGCATGGTGTGCATCGTTCGGAAAGGCGTCGAGGTACGGGGAACGGAATCGCTTCCCCCACGACTCCCTTCGGAATCCCGGATCAGCGATGTAGCGATCGTATGTGTAGTCGGCCGGATCGAATCGCTTCCAGATCCCCTGGGGTCCTCGAAAATCCGGAATGCCGGACTCGGTCGATATTCCGGCGCCGGTGAATACGAGAATCCGTTTCCGTCCTGAGAGAACCTCTACGGCCCGTTCGATCATGGGTCCAGTGTTCAACCTCAGCGAGCGATTGGCAAGTCGACCACTGCCCGACGGTGCTCCCGGCGCAACGAAGGCGTCATCAGGCGGACATGCCGGTTGGGGAGTGGGGGAATCAGGACCCCGGTGAGGAGTTGCCCGTGACTCCATGAGATGAGGCCCTCTCTCGAGAGGAGAGAGGTACTCGTCGGAAGGGGGAGGGAGCGGCCGCGTTGTGCGGCGACGGCAAGACGCATCAGGTCTGCGACCGCTCCCGGACCGATCGCTGCAGTCCAGAACTTGCGGACGTACGGGTGATGAGATGGGAATCCCCACGACGTCCCTTCCCACACGACCGGGTGTATCTCAACGCGTGGAACAGCCGTTGGGCGGACGCAATCGGAGGGTTGACCGGCGACGCCCGGAGGTGGCGCGAGGTTCCCGGAACCGGTGGGAGGACGGGCACTGTTTCGAGGAACATCTCCGGACGTCGCCGTGACTGAAAGAGTCATAGCTAATAGATATCAAATAACCATAGGTAACGTCAAGAGGTGCGAACAAGGTCGCGAAACGTTCGCGTCAGCCGTCGACGGCCGAGCCGGTCTGGACCTCCCACAACGAGCGGTAGATCCCCGGGTGGTCGATCAGTTCGTCGTGCGTTCCCGATTCCACGATGGTCCCGGCGCCGACGACGTAGATCCGGTCGGCGTGACGGATGGTCGAGAGGCGATGGGCGATCACAACGACCGTTCGGTCATGAGCGACCCTCGCGAGGGATCGCTGGATGGCGGCCTCCGTCTCATTGTCGACGGCCGACGTCGCCTCGTCGAGGAGGAGGATCGGTGACCCGGTGACCACCGCTCGAGCGATCGAGAGACGCTGTCGTTGACCACCGGACAACTTCTGGCCCCGCTCACCGACAATCGTGTCGTAGCCGAAAGGGAGAGATTTGATGAAGTCGTGGGCTTCGGCCGTTCGCGCAGCCTCTCGAATCTCACCGGCGCTTGCTTCGGGTCTCCCGTATGCGATGTTC
>JAUXCV010000162.1 GCA_030618675.1 Acidimicrobiia bacterium
GAGAGCAGTCCCGAGTCACGCTCAGGGCGGTCATCGGGCGCCTTCGTGGCGGCCAGCAAGAGGGCAAGCATGGCGATCGTGTGGGCTGACATGAACAGAACGATACAACGGAAGCTCTCATCGGTTTGTGCCGGTGGCACCAGGTCCCGCGCGTGGGGGGTGATTTGGAACGCGCTAGGTCGTCGAGCCACCCACCCCCACAAAGGCAGCACCTATACGCTCCGCGCCAGCGGAATGGCATTGCAGGATCACGAGGCGGAGTAGGTGCTGGTGATTGCCGCCGGAGATCTCGACGAATCCGGTACCGCGGATTGGCTGGGGGATCGAATCGAGTCGGGCAAGATCTGAGCACACGTGGCCGACGGAGTGGGAAGCGTCCATGGTATCGATTCCGCACCGGGCATGCGTGTCCCGTGACCTGCTCTGGGAGCCAATCTGGGAGCCAATAGCTCTGGACGGCTGTGGACGGCTGTGGACGCCTGTGGACTGGGAGGCCTTGTGTTCCTGGCTGTGTGGACGGCTGTGGACGCCTGTGGACACGCCTTGGAGATCTACGGATCAGGAGGTTGGGGATTCGAGTTCCTCCGGGCGTGCCACGGAATCCCTGTGAGAGCAGGGGTTTCGTCGCGTCGGGGGTCTCCGCGCCAGGCAGAAGTGAGGTCTTGGGAGTCATTCTCGGGAGCCATTCGTTCAATTGTCACATCATCCGGGTGTCCGTTGGTTCGTTGTCAATGAGGATTCCGTTGCAGTGCGGAGTGAGATCCACGAGTTCGTGACCGACAGGGGTCAACGAGACAATTGTCGTGCGTCGTCGGTAGATGCGTTGGGCAATCACCAAAGCTGTGCTGTTTGTTGATGCCAGGACCCGGTCCACACAGCGTGGAAATTGCTGCTCGGTGTTCTGATTCGCAGCCAATCAAGAGGAGTCATCCGAGGAGAGGCTGAGGTACGATCCCGTATGACAGAACCAGGCTCCGGGAGCATGCAGGTGGGGCCGAACGGACTTGAATCGTTGAGTCTTGTGTCGCCGAGCGGCGATCTTGAGTTCCAATTCAGCCGCGAGCCGTCAGGTGCCGAGCACTACGCACGGCGGTCGGATGAGGAACTCGAGGTCAAGAAAGGCCAGCCTGCGGGCGGCCCTGGCGGGCCGTCCTCGGCGGACCCACCGAACCCCAACGTCCATCTCATAGCCCGAAGATCGCAGGTTCGAGCCCTGCCGGGCCCACGGGAACGCCTCCGGCGTTCCTTGGGAGTTGCTTCGCAACTCCTGCTTCACCGATAGCGCCGCGGGTTCGCGTTCTGTCCAGCTAGGCCCACGCGATCGCGCGAACCATGTTTCGTCTTGCTGGCCCCTGGGATTCGTACGATTTGTGAGGAGAGTCCGGCTGGGTGGATTGCCGGACAAGTTTGAACCATTGTTGCTCGTGGCGAGTGGTCGGGCGTGCCCTCACTGAAGTGGCCTCAGCCAACCGTGACCCGGGAAAGTCCCTCGCCGCACGTCGGGCCGTCGACGCGAGGGCGTCAGCGCTCGCTGAGGGCGGCGATGAACAGATCGACAATGTCCTGGCCGCCCATGATCATGGTGATTTCCATCGCGTAGACGTCACCGGATCCCGTGGTCATGGTGAAGTAGCACATCCTGTCGGTCTTCTCAACGGCCACTTGGAGGTCTCCGCGAGGCCAACTCGCCACTTCCTTCTTGATCTTGAACTTCCAGCCACGAGGCTTGTAGTCGAACGCGTAGACGGTGTCTTGTCCCACTGCGATGAACACGGGATTGGGTAGTTCGGAGGTTCTACTGAGTCCTCCGATCCCGCCGGCCAACTTGGAGAAGAACAGCGAACTCATCGAACCGGCATGGCTGCACGTCATTGCAGCTGTGATCGACTCGTTGCAGTGAGGCTGGACCGCGTCGGTCATTCGTGTCATCTGCTTCTGTGCATCCATGGGTGAGACCTCCCGTGTCAGCGTTCCCCTACCGTCAAAGATAGATGTACGGTCCCCGGAATGCGAGCTCAATCCTGAGAGGTCTGTAGCTCCGTCCGCCTCCTGTCCGTTTGCGCTGCTCGAATGCGTGCCTTGATGCGTTCAGCGATGGCCTCCTCGGAGTCCGGAATGAAGACGGTGGCCGAATGTCGCTCGTTGTCACACGCTGGCTGTCATGCCGGGCTGGCGCTGATCCTCCAGGGTCGCCACGCTGGAGGAGATCGGCCCACTCGTCCAGGAGCGACCCAAGCTGATGGCTGAAGTCCCGTTGCAGGCGCGAGTCCTCTTTGTCGACATCGCATACGACGAGCGTTCGTGGGACAAGGTCACGCGACCAAGGAGGGCGCCCCCGAGGCCGTGCAGACAGCCGCAGCAGCGATCGAGGGCCTCGACGACTGGACGACGGAAGGCGTGGAGGCTGTTCTGCGAGACATGCTCGAGCGGCTCGAACTGCCCGCTCGCAAGGGGCTTCAGCCGCTCCGGGTCGTCAGTGAGCCAGTCGCTGTTCGAGTCGATCGCCGCCCTGGGCAAGGCGCGGACGCTGGAGCGTCTCCCGACTGCGGCAAGACTGATGGCGGACGCCTGAATCGAGTTCCGATCAGCATCCACCGCAGTGCTGGGTAGATGGGCGCCCACGGCTCGAGTCCTGTTGGGGTCACAGCCCGAAACCCTAGCGATTTGGGGGTTTCTTCAATCCCCATAGGGCCTTCTTCTGACACCCAATCGTTACCAACGGGTTGCGGTTCCGATAATCTCAAATGGGGCGAAACAGCCGTGTCATGTAGACACCTTGTGGACACCCAACACACCTTCGGGAAGGCGAAACCGGTACCGACTGTCCTCCAACTTGTTGTCACGGACGGGTCAGATTGAGAGTCCACGCTCCATCAGCTGTGATATCGACCACGTACTGGCCCGCTGAATCGCCCTGGGATTCTTGGAGACCAATTGGCGGGCGTCCATGGTGTCGACTCCGCACCGGGTATGTGTGTCCCGTGATCTGCTCTGGGAGCCAATCTGGGAGCCAATAGCTCTGGACGGCTGTGGACGGCTGTGGGCGCCTGTGGACTGGGAGGCCTTCTGTTCCTGGCTGTGTGGACGCCTGTGGACGCCTGTGGACACTCCTTGGAGATCTACGGATCAGGAGGTTGGGGGTTCGAGTCCCTCCGGGCGTGCTGCTGAAGTCCTTGTGTCGCAAGGGGTTCATGTCGAAGCTGGTTCGTCGACTGTCTGACGTTTGGGAGCCATTCGCCACGGAGTCCTGCAAATCGGGGTGGACGCCGACGGACTTGAGCACGTCTCGTTACGGGATCTACGGGCGGCTCAGGACGTCAACGAACGGCTCTCGGAGACCCGGCTACGTTTGCGTTCTGCGTGCCATGGTCTTCATTTCCATGAAGAGGCGGAGGTAGTCGGGTCCTCCTGCTTTGGCGTTGGATCCTGACATGTTGAATCCGCCGAAGGGTTGGATGCCGACGAGTGCGCCGGTGATCTTCCGGTTGATGTAGAGGTTCCCGACGTAGAACTCTCTCTTCGCCCGCTCGATGCGGTCTTCGTCCGAAGAGTGGAGGCCGCCGGTGAGTCCGTATTCGGTGCCGTTCGCGATGTCGAGTGCGTCGTCGAAGTCTTGGGCTTTGATGACGGAGAGGACGGGTCCGAAGATCTCATGCTGCGCCAACCGCGAGTCCGGGTCGACGTCGACGAAGATCGTCGGCTGAATGTAGTAGCCGCCGTCCAATTGGACCGTTCCGGCGCCGGTGACGAGAGTGGCTTCAGCCTTCCCTGATTCGATCTCGTCGAGGATCGCATCATGCTGCGCCTTGGAGACGACGGGGCCGACCGGGAAGTCCTCCGTCGGTGGGCCGACCGTGAGTGCTTCGGTGCGTTCGATGACCTTGCCGACCAACTCGTCATGCACGCTGTCGACGACGATGAGACGCGAACACGCCGAACATTTCTGACCCTGGAACCCGAACGCCGACCGTACCGCGTCGTCGGCTGCGGCGTCGAGGTCGGTGGTTTCGTCGACGATGAGAGCGTCTTTGCCCCCCATCTCCATATACGAACGTTTCATCCACTTCTGACCCTCATGGACCTTCGCTGCACGCTCCCCAATACGCAGGCCGATCTCTTTGGAACCCGTGAAGTTGATGAACCTCGTCGACGGATGGTCGACGAGTGTGTCACCGACCTCAGAGCCCGCGCCGGGAAGGAAGTTCACCACACCAGGGGGCACGCCGGCGTCTTCGAGGACCTGCATGAACCCCCACCCCACCATTGGGGTATTCGACGCCGGCTTGAGTACGACCGTGTTCCCGGCTGCGACCGGGCCGATCGTCATCCCTACCAGGATCGCCAGCGGGAAGTTCCACGGCGGGATCACTACCCCCGCCCCGATCGGCAGGAGCCACGATTCGTTGACCTCACCGGGATAGTCGTACACGTCGACCGGTTCATCCATCGCCAACGCCTGATGTGCGTAGTAGCGACAGAAATCGATCGCCTCAGCCACATCCGCTTCGGCCTCTCCCCAGTTCTTCCCCGCCTCGAACGTCTGCCACGCAGCGAACTCGTAGATCCGCTCCCCAATCAGATCCCCGACCCGATGTATCAACGCAGCACGCTCCGAAGCCGACCGCCCAGCCCACCCCGGGAACGC
>JAUXCV010000179.1 GCA_030618675.1 Acidimicrobiia bacterium
GCGATGTCGCGGTAGTACGGCAGCGACCAGTCCCGCTCCGGATCGAGAGCTGCGGCGATACCTACCTGTGTCGCTTCGTGGCCGGAGACGGAGACGACGAACGGGATGCGACCCTGTCGATTGAGGGCCCAGATCTTCTCATCGAGGCGCCGTGAGATCAGCATCTTGCGGTAGAGGCCGACGAGATCCTCGTCCGTCAGCCCGAGTCCGAAATGGTCGATGCCGCTGTCGAATGTGGTGGTCACGGTGCTCCTCTCACTTCTCGCCGGACCGGCGTCTGAGACGGAGGCTTCCGACTCGGTCGATCCTCCGTTGGGCGAACCGCATCGCGGCATCATGTGTGTTCACACCGTCGCGATCGGCGGTCTCGAATATGCCGACGAGGTTGTCGTAGATGCCGTCGACCATCACTCCGGCGCGCTCGGCCGAGTAACCGCCGCTCTCCGCTGCGATGTTGATGACACCGCCGGCGTTCACGACGAAGTCAGGAGCGTAGAGGATCCCCCGATCGACGATTCTCTCGATGTCCATGTCAACCGCGAGTTGGTTGTTGGCACAGCCGGCGATCGCTACAGAGCGGAAGCGAGGGATCGTTTCTGCATTGAGTGTGGCACCGAGAGCACAAGGCGAGAAGATGTCGCATTCAACGTCGTAGATGTCGTCGAGAGAGACGGCCTTGGACCCGTAGGTCTCGACGGCGTGGGCCATCGCGTCGGGGTTGGTATCGGTGACGATGGTCTCTGCGCCGGCCTCGGTGAGGCGCCGCACCAGATCCACACCGACCTTCCCTATCCCCTGCACGGCGATTCGGCGACCCGACAGGTCGTCCGAACCCCACAGGCGCTCACCGATGGCGCGAAACGATGCCATGACCCCGCGTGCTGTGGCGGGGGACGGGTCACCCGATCCACCCTGCGAGAAGGGAAGCCCGGAAACCCAGGGAGTCTCCTTGGCGATCAACACCATGTCGTCGGTCGTCGTGCCGACATCCGCGGCTGTGACATAGCGGCCGCCGAGCGAGTCAACGACCCGGCCGTACGCACGGATCAGGGGCTCGCTTCGGAGCGTGGCCGGATCACCGATGATCACGGCCTTGCCGCCGCCGAGATCGAGTCCGGCTGCAGCGGACTTGAGGGTCATCCCCTTGGAGAGGCGCAGGACGTCGCGCAGAGCGGCGACTTCGTCATCGTATGGGAAAAAGCGGGTCCCGCCAAGGGCGGGACCGAGGGAGGTGCTGTGGATGGCGATGATCGTCCGGAGACCACTCTCGTGATCTACGCCGAACAGTACCTCTTCATGAGAATCGGTACCGATCGCTTCGAATACTCCCAACGCGGCTCCTTTCGACGTTCCGCCAAGGACACGGTTCGAGATGCAAACAGATTCTAGTTGAGAGGTTCCCCGTCCGTTCCGGGGTCCCGACCGGTACCATCCCGGGATGATCAGCACGGCCTATCTCAGGGTTTACGTCACCGGTGACGTTTCCAACGCTGAGCCGTACGACGAGGCTTCCGACGGCGACCGCGTGGTCCGTTCCGATGGCCGGTTCCTGTGGGACGAGTCGCTGCGAGAGGACGCGTTCGTCGCCGAGTGGAACGGGGTCTCATATCTGTGCCCGCGCAACACCCGACTCCGGATGGTCGAAGGGGTGCTCGCGTTCTCGGGAACCTATCCGAAGATCCCACTCGTCGGCGAGAAGGAACGCGAGTCACTCAAACGAGAACTGGCCGGTCTTCGCTCGACCGATCGGAAGAGTCACATCCTTGCCTCTCCCTGGCACGTTCCGCTGCGCTGGTTCGGTGCGTTCAGCCCCTCGGAACGGGACATCTACGACCGACCGAGTGGCCTCGGCATCCGATATCGGACGGGTCTCGGCGAAGCCGTCGATCGCGTCGGCTGGGCCGTGCGGGTTCTCGAAGGTGCAGGCTTTCCCCCACCGGTCGTCGATCAGGTCCGGGATCTCGAGCGATGGCTCGCTGAGTTCCCCGCCGGATCGATGCTGGAACTCGACTACGCCTCCGTGGCAGACCATTTCGCCGACGCGGACCTCACTTTCGACGAGTCGGCCGAGGACGTTCGTGAGAGCCTCGAGGCACTCGAGCGCGGCGACGGTGACGCATCGCGTGTCGCGTATGGGAAGGTCGCCGGACGTTGGGCGAGCCGTCAGGCTCTCACGTTCGCGAACTGACCGTCGCGGTCGTGACACCGTGGCGTCCGGCGGCGTCGGTATCCTCTACGGGTCAGCGAAAGGACCTCCATGACCAGCGACTACCCGGCCGTACCCGAACCCGTTCCCTCCGAGTCGAGAGGTTGGGCGACGGCGGCGCACCTCATTCCATTGATCGGGTTCGGGTTTCTCGCACCTCTGATCATCTGGATGATGAAGCGTGAAGAGGACCCGTTCGTTGAGTATCACGCCCGGGAGGCACTGAACTTCCAGATCACGCTCATCATCTACGTGCTCGCCTCGTTCGCTCTGATGTTCGTTCTGATCGGGTTCATCACGATCGTCGTGGTCCTGATCTTCGCACTGGTCGTGATGGTCATCGCCGGCATCAAAGCGTCGAACGGTGAGTTCTATCGATACCCGCTGATCTTCCGGTTCGTCACCGGCTGATGGACGACGACGTAGCGGCGTGGAAGCTTGTCGCCGTGTATCTGGTGTGGCTCCTCGCCGCTGCCGCTATGGCGTTGGTCGCCGTCTTGCTCCTCGGCACCATCGCTTCGCTCTTCGGCGCTGACTCCCAATCCGACGTCTACCGGCGGATGACGGAGATCGGCGCCGTTGTCGTATTCATCATCCTGGCGGCTACCCCGTTCCTGGTGCGGCGAAAGATGAGCGGAGAGAGTGAGGAGACCCGCGATGGATGAAGCAGTCGCACGCCTCCAGCGAGAGATCACGGAGCGATCTCCACTCCTCAACGAATCCGGATCGCTCGTTCAGACCGGATGGGCCAGACAGCCGCTCCTCGACTGCAACATGGAGAGCGCACACACGATTGGGTTCCGGCCGCTCCAACGGTTCAGGGCCAAGCGCTGGGACTACTACGGGGTCACGTCCCCCGGTGGCTACTTCTCGATCACCCTGGCCGATCTCGGCTACGCCGGAATGGCATTCGTGTACTTCGTCGACTTCGCCGACGCCTCGTACCACGAGGAGTCCGTCACCGTCCCTCTTGCACGGGGAGTGACGCTGGCGAGGAACAGCGATCTTGGTGACTGCAGCTACTCGAGCAAGCGTGTCGACGTGAGTTTCGGCGTCGTCGAGGGTGGCCGCCACATCCGGGTCCGATGGGATGGATTCGGCGACGTTCCACTGCACGCCGATCTTCGTTTCGCCTTGCCGGCGGATCACGAGTCGACGGTCATCGTCACACCGATCCCCGGAAAGCGGTTCTACTACAACCGGAAGATCAACGCCATGCCGGTCGAGGGGACGCTCCGGATCGGCGACAAGGTCACCTCGATGAGCCCGGAATCCAGTCTCGGGAATCTCGACTGGGGGCGAGGCGTGTGGGAGTACGACTCCTTCTGGGTGTGGGCGAGTGCCTCCGGCTTCCTCGGCGACGGGCGCCGCGTCGGCCTCAACATGGGTCATGGGTTCGGTGATACGTCGGCGGCGACGGAGAACACGCTGCTGCTCGACGGCCGCATCCACAAGCTCGAAGACGTTGCCATCGACTACGCAGCATCGGACTTCATGCGGCCGTGGCGAATGCGTTCCGAGCGGGTCGATCTGGAGTTCACGCCGTTCGTCGAGCGAGTCGCAGAGACGAAGCTCGTCGTGATCCAATCCGAGGTGCACCAGATGTTCGGGCGCTACACGGGTTCGGTTCTCGCCGACGACGGCGAGACGGTTCAGATCGATGGGGTCGTCGGCTGGGCGGAGGAGCATCGCGCCCGCTGGTGATGGCTGCCCCGCGCCCTCTGTCGGCCCTCGGTTCGGGTGGGCGCACGCTTTCGTTCAAGAAGTCCGTGACCTGACGTCGTTTGTGCTTACGAGCACAATAATTGTGAACGTAGACACGAACGACGGTTCGAGGTACCCGAACGCGACGAAACCCCATGCGGTGCACAGGGCTTTTTGGGTGGTCAGGGGCAGGGTCGAACTGCCGACCTCTGGTTTTTCAGACCAGCGCTCTACCAGCTGAGCTACCTGACCGGGCAGACACCAACGCCCGGGCCGAAACCCGGGCGGAAGCGTCTGGCGGGAGCGACGGGATTTGAACCCGCGATCTCCGGCTTGACAGGCCGGCGTGAACTCCAGACTTCACCACGCCCCCGATCGTGCCCCCAGGGGAATTCGAATCCCCGTTGCCGCCTTGAAAGGGCGGAGTCCTAGGCCGCTGGACGATGGGGGCAGGGC
>JAUXCV010000346.1 GCA_030618675.1 Acidimicrobiia bacterium
CCTTGCGCGACGCTGGTGTGGACGAGGCGACGACCACCAAGATCGTCGCGGACTTCAAGGATGCCCAGCTCGACGCTTTGCGGGCCGGGCTCCTCATCGTGGCGTTCATCGCTCTGGGAGCGTTGCTGTTTACCCGACGCCTTCCCGACAAGCTGCCCGTGGACGAGGATCTCGGCACACCCGATTCCGGCACG
The DNA here is from genome assembly GCA_030618675.1 of Acidimicrobiia bacterium. Lineage (GTDB taxonomy): Bacteria > Actinomycetota > Acidimicrobiia > Spongiisociales > UBA5794 > JAHEEL01. The sequence goes on from JAUXCV010000346.1 coordinate 195, forward strand.
ACGGCTTCGAGCGATCCCGGTGAAGTGCGTGCTTCGGCAGAGCGTGGGGAGCCATCCGCCGACGGTCCGGGTGAGGCCCGCGATAGGTATTCGCCCTAACGGGTGGGCAGACTCTGGAAACAGTGCGGCGATGTGAAGCGATCGTCGTAGAGCGCGTTGTCACCCGGAGCCCAGGATGATCCAGCAGTCTGGGTGAGTCAGTTCCGAGACCGTCCGAGGCGATCGCGCTCTTGGTCCATGCGGTCGAGTTCGTCGGAGCCCGATATGACGATCTCGGGGTCCGGTCGCAAGTCGAGGTCGGGGTTGAGCGCTGCATATTCGACAGCGTTGAGGATGACCTTCAGGGTATTGAGGCGGGCCTCGAGCTTGTTGTTGGCCTTGATGATGGTCCACGGCGCGATACGCGTCGATGTGCGCTCGAGCATGCGATGCTTCATGGCGGTGAAGTCATCCCAGTACTTCTGGGTTTGGAGGTCGATCTCGCTCAGTTTCCATTGCCGCAGCGGATCGTTGCGACGGCGCTCGAAACGTCTCGCCTGGGTCGACTTGTCGACACTGAAGTAGAGCTTGACCAGGATCGTCCCCTGGCGCACGACATCCTTCTCGAACCCGACAACACCTCGCAGGAACGCCCGGTATTGATCTTTGGTACAGAAGCCAAACACAGGTTCGACCATGGCGCGGTTGTACCAGGAGCGGTCGAAGAGCACGATCTCGCCACCAGTCGGGAAGTGGCTCACGTAGCGCTGGAAGTACCACTGCGTGCGCTGTTCCCGGGTGGGTTTGCCCACGGCGACCACGCGATATCGCTTCTCATTCATGAAACGCGTGATACGGCGGATGGCGCCACCCTTGCCTGAGGCATCGCGACCCTCGAACAACACGATCATCGGTGTCTTCGTGGCTTCGAGGTGGCGCTGCAACGCCAGCAACTCGGTCTGATACGGATGCAGACTGTCGTTCTTCCCGGCGGACGGCAACCATTCGCTTTCCATCAACTACTCAACTCGCTGCATCTGACTCATTGCCACAATTGGGTCCTTGACGGCGGCCATGAGAAACTCCCCATAGGCGGCCGGTAGTTCTCCCCGCGAACGGTCATCGGATGTCCCCGCGTATGGCCACTGGTTCTCCCCGCGAACGGTCATCGGTTCTCCCCGCGTGTGGTTGGGGGTTCCGGCAAGGTTCTTGGGTTGGGGTTCCTCGGCGGCTGTCATCGACGCCTGTGACGGGTATCGATGGCGGCGAGGAGGAACCGGATCCATGTTGGTTGAGGAGAAGATCATGGAAGTGTTAGAGGTATACGATTTGACGAAGTCGTTCCGTTCGACTGCGGCGTTGTGTGGGGTGGATCATCACACGGTCCGTCGCTATGTCGCAGCGAGGGCGGCGGGGTTGGATCCGGCCAAGACGATAGAGCGGCCCAAGGTGTCGGATCCGTATACGGACAAGATCGTCGAGTGGATCGACAAGTCTCAGGGCAGGGTCCGTGCCGATGTGGCGCACCGCAAGCTCGAGGCGATGGGGTATCAGGGGTCGGAGCGCACGACGCGGCGGGTCGTCGCAGCGTTGAAAGACGATTGGACCCGGGGGCGTCGGCGGGGATACAAGCCGTGGATTCCGGAACCGGGTCTGTGGTTGCAGTGGGACTACGGCAACGGACCGAAGATCGGTGGAGTCAACACGCAGCTGTTCTGCGCCTGGTTGGCGTGGTCTCGGTTCCGGGTGATCTTGCCGTTGTGGGATAAGAAGCTGCCGTCGGTGATCGCTGCTCTGGATCGGTGTTTCCGGATCATTGGCGGGGTCCCGACGTATGCGTTGACGGATAACGAGAAGACTGTCACCGATCTCCATATCGCCCGGGTAGCGGTGCGGAACCCCAAGATCGTCGCCGCGGCGCATTATTACGGGGTGACGATTACGACGTGTCTGCCGGCGGATCCCGAATCGAAGGGCGGGTCGGAAGCGACGGTGCGGATCGCTAAGGCCGATCTGGTGCCCACCGCTGCGAATCTGCTTCCCGACTATGAGTCGTTCGGACAGCTCGAGGCGGCGTGTGAAGCGGCGATGGAACGGTTCAACACGAGGGTCCACACCGTCACCGGAGAACAACCCGCTGTCCGCCTGGCCCGAGAGCTCGAAGTGCTGCATCGGGTGCCGGCTGAGCCGTATACCGCAGCGTTCGGAGAGACCCGTGCGGTGACATGGTCATCGACGATCTCGTTTCGGGGTGCCCGCTACTCGGTGCCGCATACGTGGATGGGGA
>JAUXCV010000504.1 GCA_030618675.1 Acidimicrobiia bacterium
ACGACAACCTCGACCAGCGAACACCGCCAGGCACTGCCGCTTCACGATCGAAGGTCTAGGACTGTCCACATCGCTGCCAACTCCATACCCCTGATTGAGAACGATGGCCGGCGGTGCAGCTCGAGACTGCAGAAACCGGATCAAGTCACGGACGAGTCGTTGGTGCTCGCCGGGCAACGAGGTCGGTGTACCGTCGCTGTTGAGCATCAGACCCTCTGCGGAGGACACGAGGATGCAGATTGTCAGAACCGCCGAAATAGCCGATACTGTTGGGGCTGACGAGTCGCTTCGTGCTCTCGCCGGAAGTACGCCCCGGATCGGCGGTGACGCCACCGTCCCGGGGCCTCTGCGCTTCCACAGAACCCCCACGCTCCCGCACGGTCGCCCCGATCATGTGCGGTCGCGAGAGGCACGCACGAGGGCGTCCGCCGTCCTGGCACTGAAGAGGACTCCGAATCGAGGACTTCGCTTCAGTTCAGCAGCTCGTTCGGAATGAACGTCACGGTCATCGGGCCGATGTCGATGGTGACTTCTTCATCGCCGCGGTGGCGACCGGTCTCAACGAAGACCCCATCCAGGAGTTCGTAGGTGACGACTTCCGGTCCTGCCTCATCGATGTCGACGATCCAGTAGCGGGGAAGCCCGGCATCGGCGTACTTCCCGTACTTCCGGATCAGATCTGCCCCCCGGTCGGTAGAGAGAACCTCGATCGCAAGAAGTGGAGTGGTCGTGAGACGAACCTGGTCGTTTGTCTTCGCGAACACCACGACATCAGGGACGAACTCGTCGGACCCCGGCTTCCACGCCCACGCCGGGGTCGCCGACACGCCAGCGGGCGCTGCTCGCTTGAGAATCTCACACAATGAATGTGCGATGTCCTGGTGAGGTCGCGTCGGTGACGGACTCATGACCAGCATCCCATCGATGTACTCGCCGCGCACGTCTTCTCCAAGTGCCCGATACTCCTCCCAGGACATGGGCGTGCGATCAAGGTATTCAGTCGTTGGCATTGCAGCATTCACGGTACCCCCTCCAGACGGGATGCGATAGCGACAACGTACGCGAAGGGTGTGACAGAAACGGTCCGGCCGGTAGATGTCAAGGTGAAGTCCATGTCGTCTGTCACGATTGGGTGAGCCTTCGCATGGATCCCTGAGGAGACGACGCGACATTCGATGCCTCTACTCGCAACCTCGCCCGCACGATCCTGCCGGAGTGTGAACCGGGTCACAGCGGCAACGTAGTCGGGTCGAATCGCGGGCGGGTATCACCTCTTGACCGTCATAAGCACTGTGCTTATACTCTTACTATGCTTATGACGCTCATCCAGATCCTCGAGGACGCCGGTGTCCGTATCGATGTCACGAGCGATCGGCAACGCGACGGCAATCACCCCGACGCCCTCATCGCACTGAAGCTCGAGAAGTCAGAAGCACGCCTCGCCATCGAAGCGCGCCGGCGAGCCCCCTACCCCGGCGAGATAGCGTCCCTCGAACAACTCCGGTCAGAGATCACTGCCGACGGGATCCCGACACTCGTCGCACCGTACATCTCCGAGGAGACCGGACGGAGACT
>JAUXCV010000324.1 GCA_030618675.1 Acidimicrobiia bacterium
ACAACGTGAAGGTCGCGGCTCGTGCTCTGTCCCCTGTTGCCAGAGAGCATCAACTCGTGCTCTCTCACGGGGACGGTCCCCAGGTGGGCCTGCGTGCGCTCGGAGGCGCCGCCTATGAAGCCGTCGACGCATACCCCCTCGACGTTCTTGGGGCCGAAACCCACGGATCGATCGGCTACATGATCGAGCAGGAACTCGGAAACCTCCTTCCGATCGAGGTTCCCTTCGCCACCATCCTGACCATGGTCGAGGTGGACCCGGACGATCCCGCCTTTCAAGACCCAACCAAGTTCGTAGGTCCGGTCTACGGGGAGGACGAGGCCACAAACCTCGCCGCAAGAAAGGGCTGGTCCATCAAACCAGACGGCGACTACTGGCGTCGAGTGGTGCCGTCTCCGCTACCGAGACGGATCTTCGAGATCCGACCGATCAAGTACCTCCTCGAGGCAGGGGTCATCGTGATCTGCGCGGGAGGGGGAGGGATTCCCGTCATGTATGAGAAGGGAGCCGAGCGAGTGCTCATTGGCGTGGAAGCCGTCATTGACAAGGATCGGGCGACAGAGCTACTGGCACGCGAGGTCAATGCAGACATGTACGTGATGGCTACCGATGTCGACGGGGTCTACGCGGACTGGGGTACTCCGACCGCGAGGAAGATCGATCGCGCAACTCCGGACGAGATGGCTGACTTCGACTTCGCCGCCGGATCGATGGGCCCGAAGGTAGAAGCCGCCTGCTCCTTCGTCCGGCAAACCGGGATGCGAGCCGCGATCGGCTCACTTGCCGACATCGAGGCCATCGTCTCGGGACGAGCGGGAACCATCATCGAGAACAAGAAGGAACACTGACCGATCCAGCAGAAGGCCCAGGCACCAGCGGTCTCGGCCGGAAGAAACACACACCATCGAGCGAGTCAAGGAGAGAACTGCAATGAGTGAGTTCGGCGTACATTCTGAAGTCGGCAAACTGCGGAAGGTCATCGTTCATCGTCCAGGCCTCGAAATGCGGCGACTGACACCCAGCAACTGTCAGGAACTGCTGTTCGACGACGTCATCTGGGCTCGCAAGGCCCGTCAGGACCACGATGCCTTCGTCGACCTGATGCGCGAGGAGTTCTCGATCGACGTCATGCTGGTCCACGAACTCCTCGAAGGCGTCATGGACGATCCTGAGGGTCGGGCATACGTCCTCGACCGCAAGTTGATCCCAAACGAAGTGGGGGTTGCCGGTGCCGCCGAAATGCGTTCGTGGATGGATGAGATGGATTCGAAGACGCTGGTCAGCCATCTGATCGGTGGCGTGTCTGTAACTGAACTTCCCCCCGACTTCCAGAAGGCGGTCAGTAAAGCGTACGCAGGGACCGACTTCGCGCTCCCTCCGTTGCCAAACCAGCTATTCACACGTGACAGCTCATGCTGGATCTACGGCGGCGTGACCGTCAACCCCATGTTCTGGCCGGCACGGCGTAAGGAGACACTCCATCTGACCGCCATTTACAAGCACCACCCTGCATTCAAGGGCGGCGACTTCAACATCTGGTGGGGAGACCCGGATATCGACCATGGTGGTGCCACGCTCGAAGGTGGCGACGTCATGCCGGTCGGCAACGGGATCGTTCTCATCGGCATGGGCGAACGCACCACCTATCAGGCCGTCGGTCAGGTCGCTCTGCAACTCTTCAAACATGGAGCCGCTACTCGGGTCATAGCGGCCAAGATGCCGCCGGACCGATCGAGCATGCACCTGGACACGATCTTCAGCTTCTGCGATAGGGACCTGGTCACCGTCTACGAGCCGGCGGTAGACAGCATCCAGCCAATCAGCTACTACCCCACCGATGTCGAAGGTCGTGTCGATGTCGTCGTCGAAGACAAGGGGTGGCTCGATGTGGTCCAGGAGGCGCTCGGACTCCCCGAGTTGAGGGTCGTGCCCACCGCCGGTGATGCGTTCGAGCAAGAACGCGAGCAGTGGGACGACGGCAACAACGTCGTTGCCCTGGAACCCGGAGTGGTCGTTGCGTACAACCGCAACGAATGGACGAACGCGCGCTTGCGCAAGGCCGGTATCACCGTCCTCGAAATCGACGGCGCGGAGCTCGGCCGTGGCCGCGGCGGTGGGCACTGCATGACCTGTCCTGTGCTCCGCGATCCGGTCTGAGTCCACGAAGGACCGGAGTCGAGGGACACCCGGCCTGTCCAAAGGTCGGGTGTCCCTCGCATCCAGAGCCGTTCAAGGAGTCCGGCAACCGACATCCGAATGAGGACCCAATTGTGGCAATGAGTCAGATGTAGCGAGTTGAGTAGTCGATGGGAAGCGAACGGCTACCGTCCGACGCGAGGAACGTCAGCCTGCATCCGTATCAGATTGAATTGTTGGCGTTGCAGCGCCACCTCGAAGCCACGAAGACACCGATGATCGTGTTGTTCGAGGGTCGCGATGCCTCAGGCGAGGGTGGCGCCATCCGCCGTATCACGCGTTTCATGAATGAGAAGCGATATCGCGTGGTCGCCGTGGGCCAACCCACCCCGGAACAGCGCACGCAATGGTACTTCCAGCGTTACGTGAGCCACTTCCCGACTGGTGGCGAGATCGTGCTCTTCGACCGCTCCTGGTAC
>JAUXCV010000235.1 GCA_030618675.1 Acidimicrobiia bacterium
ACCTCGGCATTGCGGGCAGAAGCCCATCCAGCGGCTCGTGCGATATGAGCATTGGGTGCATCGGTAGTCGGTCATGGGATGCACCGTAGGGAACGGGTGTGACAGGAAGGGTTCGCTGCGCTCGCCGTAGTCAGTAGTGGTCAGTAGTCAGTAGTCAGTAGTCAGTAGCGAGTATCCGGAGAGAAGGGCATCGTCAACAGACGACTGGCCACAGCCGGAAATCAAACGGGAGCGACCAACAGTTCTGCTGTCACCTGTGAGCTGTTTGCTGTTCGCTGATTGCTGTTCGCTGTTGACTGTCCGCTGTTGACTGTCCGCTGTCGGCTGTCGGCTGTTCGCTGCTCAGCGGCGACGAATTGCCCAGTAGACGATCACCCCGATGACGACAACGAGGAACAAAGCCCCGACAACATTCCAGAAGCTCCAGGGCTCAGCCACGCGAACCAACGCAATACACGACATTCGTGCCACAATACCGTGACACGTTCCCCCTTTGGAAGACTGCAACCGGATGGACCAGGACAAACCCGAATTCGACGATCTCTTCGAACCATTCGAACTCGGAGAGACACCACCAGAGTCTGAGACCCCGCGCCGCCGACCGCCGCCGCCGCCGGCACCTGAAGCTCCGCCGCCCACAGCGCCGACGCACGCTGTGAGTTCCGACGTGCCGACCGTTCCGTGCCCGTCGTGCGGAGTATCCAATCCGGACTACAACCGTCACTGCGAGCAATGTGGAGCCCGGCTGAGCCAAGATCCCCTCCCCGTGGCCCCGGCACCGACTCTCCGTACGTCCCCCGGAGGTCGAGCTCTCGGCGTGCTCGGTGCCGTCGTGCTCTTCGTAGCTCTCGCGGCGCTGATCTTCAACGTCTTCCGAGGCGGTGGCGAAGAAGCAGCCACCTCGACGACAACGACGAGCACCACGGTCCCAGTCGCCGCCGTCGAGTTGTTCCCGGCCACGGTGGAAGCAAGCTCATTCCTCAACGGGCACGACCCCGAGAATCTGATCGATGGCGATGCCGATACCGACTGGAACGACGACGGCGCTAGGGGCGTCGATGCATGGGTGCGGCTCTCATTTACGCAGCCGGTACGGATCACCGAGATCGAACTTCAGAACCTCTTCGACGACGATCGTTTCAAGAAGAACTACAAGATCCAGGGATACCTGATCACCACCAACGACCTGTCGATCGAGATCTCGGGACGGCTTGCGAACACGAACGACCCGCAACGGATACCGATCGCGAGCATCGGGACCACCGAACTGACGATCGAGGTGAAGAGCACCTACCCGGCCGAGCCGGCCGGCGATCGCCCGCCGTTCAACGAGCTAGCGCTCCAGTCGGTGAGAGTCTTCGGCAGTGACGGCTGAGCGAACCGAGTAGCTGAGTAGCCGAGTAGCCGAGTACTCCGAACGGCGGAGACGGACCTCGAAGAAACCTCGGGCAACCGAGCAGCCCATCACTTCACCGGATTCGCAGCCATCGATCCGACAGGCAGCAGCCTGCTGGCGGGCGATTGGCCACGCTTCTCAGCTACTCGGCTACTCAGCTACCGCCTCTCAGACCGCTTCGCCCTTTCGGTATCTCAGGCCGTCGGCTGCGGGCATCCTCAGTCGCTGGGTTGCTAGAGCGAGGACTAGCAGCGTCACGAGGTACGGCAGTGCAGCAACAATCTGCGTCGGCACCGTGTCGGTCGCCAGGTACCAGACAAGGAAGAACGCCGCGGCCACGCCTTGTACGATCGCGGCGGTCTTCTGCTTCTTGGAGATCGACCAGGCAGTCAGAGCCCCGAGTCCGATCGCAGCCACGAGGAGCAACGCGTGAACGGCGGTTGCCTGACGAAGGCTCAGTGCGTCGGCGTACCCGAAGACGGCCGCCCCGGCCGCAACGCCGAACGGGTACCAGTTCCCGAAGATGAGAGAGGCAAGGCCGATGAAGCCTCGACCCGCGGTCATACCCTCGCGATAGATCCCCGCCTGAACGACGACGAGGTACGCTCCGCCGAGACCGGCAAGGGCACCTGAGATCACCACGCCGTAGTACTTCATCTTGAGCACGGACACCCCGAGCGACTCCGCTGCGTACGGATTCTCACCGCATGAGCGCAGCCGCAGGCCCCATGCGGTTCGCCAAAGCACCCACCACGTGAATGGCACGATGAGCAGGGTCACCAGGGTCAGCCACGACATTCGCGTCGTGAAGCCGGCCAGGACACCCGACACGTCGCTGATGAAGAAGATGGCCTGGTCTTCGAGCCAGTTGAACGCGTCCGACAGCAGCGGGACGTCGAATGTCCCGATCGGGCTCTTGATCTTCGGCGATTGGGTAGCTCCACCACCGGACTCAGCGTCGTACACAGTCACCGACAAGAACCTCATCGCACCGGCAGCGAGAATGTTGATAGCAACGCCGGAGACGATGTGATCGACTGCGAACGTGACGGTGGCCACGGCGTGGATCAGACCGAACAACGCCCCACCGAGGAGACCGAAAAGCACACCGTACCATGGGCCGAACGACCAGCCGGCCCAGGCTCCGAACCACGTACCTGCGATCATCATTCCTTCGAGGCCGATGTTGACGACGCCTGCACGCTCCGAGAACAAGCCGCCGAGACCGGCGAGCATGATTGGAATCGCAAGTCGGACTGCTGCCGCCCACGTGCCCGGAGAGGTCAGCTCGGAAGTTCCGCTGATTGCCTGAACGATCGACAGCAGCAGCAGACCTCCGAGGGCCATCGCGGTGTACCGGAGAGCGCGAGACTCGAGGAGAGACGGCTTGGCGTCCACATCGGGTTCGTACTCTGCGCTGTCTGGGAGACGAGTGTTGGAATCATCGAGTCGGCCGGTCATGCTGCCACCTCCTCTCCTACGTCGAGTGATTGCGTCGCCTCGGCAGCCGCCTTGATCTCTCGCTTCTCGATCATGCGATTCACGACCTCATAGGCAATGACCACCGCGAGGACGACGACACCCTGCATGATCTGGACAACCTCCTTGGGTGTGTCCTCGAGATCGAGGATCAGCGCCGAACGCTCCATGAACCCGAAGAGCAACGCTCCAAGGGCCATCCCGACCGCACTGTTGCGACCAAGCAGCGCCACCGCGATGCCGGTGAAACCGAGACCCCTCGGGAAATCCTGAGTGTATGAATGGAGACTGCCGAAAACGGTCGACAGGCCGACTAGGCCGGCAACGCCACCGGAGATCAGCATCGTCGTGAACACCATCTTCTTCGGCGCGACACCGGCCATCCGGGCCGCACCCGGGTTCATGCCGGATGCCCGGAGTTCAAAACCGAATCTCGTGCGCTTCACGAGCATGTAGTAGAAGATCCCGACACCGACGGCAACGAACAGGAAGCCGTGCATCGAGATCCCCCGGGGCTCGGTGAAGCCGAAGATCGTGAACATCCAATTCAGATCGGGGAATTGCGCAGACGCCGGAAACTCGGGCGTCCTCAGATTCAGCGCCTTCGGGTCGTCCCTGAACCAGTTCAGCAAGAAGTATGCGATGACGCTGAACGCGATGAAGTTCAGCATGATCGTCGAGATGACCTCATGAACGC
>JAUXCV010000333.1 GCA_030618675.1 Acidimicrobiia bacterium
CGGGTCGAGCGCCCGGGTATCCCCGGACCATCGAGTGCGTGCGGAGCCCTCGTGGCGTTTCGCGACGAACTCCAGGCAGGAACGCTGGAGGTCGAATTCGATCGGTACGACACCGAGCAGAGCCTGCTCAAGCACCGCCTTCTCCCCCTCATCGGGTACGGCATCGTCCCCGATCTCGTCGATCTCACGAAACTGACGGTGACCGCTATCGAAGAGGACCTCCGAGAGATCCTCCATTCTCTCGCTGATGGATGGAGAGCGACAGGTCATGTGATGCCCGCCGATATGGCGATCTTCAGCGGCATCCAGATCCACGGCCCCGACGGGGTGAACTGCGTGTGGCCGCTCTCCGTCCGCGTCGAACTCGGCGGTGATCTCGGCGACTACGAGTTCTCGACCGGGGGCACCCAATCCGTCTGAACCGCCGGACCGGCTCCCTAAGCGGGTTTTGAGGTCAAGAGATCATCAGCGCGAGCCCGCTTCACGGCTTCTTCCCGCGTGGACGAGTCCAGCTTGGCGAGGATCGCCGAGACGTGGTGTTCGACCGTTCGGGGTGACACGAAGAGCCGATCCGCTATCTCGGTGTTGGAGAGACTCTCGTCCAACAGTTGGAGTACCTCGGCCTGTCTTGCCGTAAGGCCTGCTGTGTGGCCCCTCGTCGCCCGCCCCTTGCCGCGAGGGACGGAGAGTCCCTTGTCCCGCATGGTCTTTCTCAGCTTGGCCGCCACCGCAGTGGCTCCGAGCGTCTCGAGGGTCTCAAGCGCTTCCAGTTGAGCGGTTGGATCGCCATGCACCAGGGCGATCGCCCTCTCGTACGGAGATCCGATCGTCGACCACATCTCCGCAGCTGCAACGGGCTCGCCTTCAATGCTCAGCCGATACGGCTCGGCTATTCCCTCGGGAGCACGTGCGAGTTCCCCGAGTTCCCAGAGCCAGAAGGCGAGCGCTCCCGTGGACCACTTGAACCCACTGCGGAGGCCGGCATCCATGATTCGCTTGATGTCATCAACGGGAACGTCGTCACTTCCGGTGATCCAAGCGTGCTCTGCAACCGCCAATGCGGCTGGAGCGAGTCGCTGGAATTCGTTGGCGATGAACGACATCTCCCATGCTCGCTCCAGCATGGCTTCGGCGTCGCCTCGGCCGCGCCGCGCCTCGATGACGCCGAGGATCGGAAGAGCGACCATCTGTGTGATCGCTGAACTAGCGAGAAGGTCTCTCGCCAGATCTTCGGCTTCGTCCCACTCACCTTCGAGTTCGAGAACCCTCGCGTACATCGCTATGGCGTAGCCCTCGAGGCCATCGAGTTCGTGCCGGATTGCAGAGGCGATCGCCCTCTGGGCGTAGTCCGAGGCGGTCGGAAGGTCCCGGAACTCGGCAGCAGCCCAGGCATGATTGAACAACGCCCGACACTCTTCGTACCACTGGCCCGCAGCTTCGGAGCGGTCCCTGGCCTCGTCCAGGCTCGACCGTCCATCCGGGTAATTGGAGATGTTGGCGACGATCCCCCGATGGTTGAGGGACCGGATCAGGATCCCTTCATCGATATCCGACCCGCCGGCCTCCAGCGTGCGGTCGACCAATTCGGGCACGGCAGTGACGTTGCCCTCCATCATCGCTAGATAGGCGTTCGCCTCGAGCGCTCTCGCGAGATCGGCGCCGTCCGGATCGGCCCCTAAAACGTTCACGGCCTGCCGTGCAACTTCCTCGGCCTTAACGCGTTGACCGGCGTTCTCGTAGAAGTGCGCCGCTCGGGCAAGGGCTCTCGACTCGGCTCTCCGATCACCCGTCTCTCGATACTGACGGAGCGCAAGATCGTTCACGTCGATCGCCTCGGCCAGGTTGTCCAGAAGGAATTCTTCGTCGGCCCACTCGTCGAGGATGGGTCCCCTCTCGTCCGAGTCGAGGCGATCGAGGTGTGGCGCCAATTCCCGGAAGTCGTCGACGGCCTGACGATGGGCTCCGACAGCCGCCGCGAAGCGGGCCGACCGAGACGCCAGGCCGACCAGCCGATCGACGTCGTTGGCTTCGCGGGCAACATGGATGAGGAGACACGGATGAGTCTCCTCGGGAAGGTTCTCGAGAGCGGAGCGACTTGCGGCCGACTTCTCTGCTCTCGTCAGGTCGGCCTCAACGGTACGCCGGATCAGATCGTGGCGAAACCCGACGAACCCACCATCGACGTCGAGCAAGCCACGTTGAACGCATTCGTCGATTCGACTTTCGGATCCCTCGCCGAGCCGAGAGGCATCCGCCGTCGAGATCGGCTCCGGTATCACCGAAAGCGCCTTCAGCATCTCATGGGCGCCCGGCGACAGTCGCTTCACCCTGGCCAAAACCGAGTCGTGAAGAGAAGAGGGTATCCCCTCGCCCCCGACCGAAGCCATCTCCGTCGCCAGGAACGGATTGCCGTTGGTGGCCGCTAGGACTTCGCCTGCATCCAGATGGGTTTCGCCGACGATCGAAGATACGGCGGCGAGCGATAGGCCACCGAGTTGAATCCTCACCACGCTCTGGGGAGGGAGATCGCCGATCACACGCCGCAGCGGATGGTCATAGTCGA
>JAUXCV010000100.1 GCA_030618675.1 Acidimicrobiia bacterium
GGGATGAACCACGGCGGCGAAGAACCGCGTGTCGAACCGGATCGGCAGCGGTGCCGGTGTGATCCAATTGGCGAAGTACCAGAGAGCGTCGCCGGTGAATCGCTCGCCTCGTTCGACGATGTTCAAGAAGACGTCCCGACCGGACGGCCGGTCGGCGGTGACCGTGGTTCCGCTCTCCAAGAGCCAGAACCCGGTCTCCTCGACGAGTTCCCGCAGCGCGGCAGCCCGCCAGGGTGTGAGGTCGGAGTCCTTCGACACGATGGCGCTACCCGACGACTCCGTTCCGTCATCCTCGTCGACGGCACCACCGGGGAACACCCAGGCGCCACCCATGAACCGCGCCGAAGGAGTCCGTTGAACCATGAGCACTTCGGGTCCCGACTCGGTGTCACGAAGCAGGCACACCGTCGATGCGTCCCGGAGGGAGTTCCTCACGGAACGATGGTCCAGCGATTCGCCGAGCGAGCGACGAACCATCGCCGTATCGCCTCGCGAACAGCGGGGACGAGGAGCAGGAACCCGACTGCATCGGTGAGCAGGCCGGGCGTGAGGAGGAAGGCACCGGCGATGACGATCATGGCACCGTGAGCGAGGGACGCGGCAGGGAGGACGCCCTGCTGGAACTCAAGCCGGACTGCTTGAATCGTGTCCCGGCCCTGTCGACTCACGAGCCAGGATCCGACGAAAGCTGTGACAACGACCAACCCGACGGTCCACCAGATACCGACCGCCCGGCTGAACGCGACCAGGAGGGCGATCTCCACGATCGGGACCACCACGAACGCAATGAAGAGTATCCACCGCCATCTCATCGAATCGAGGATACCGGTGCCGGTAGTCTGCAGACGTGGACCTTCGTGATCTTCCCGCGGTCGATGCACTGGCCGGCGAACTATCAGCCGACTTCGATCTGCCGCGCCCGGTGGTCGTTTCGGTCGCTCGGGAAGCCGTTGATGAAGCTCGCGACGCCATCCGGTCCGGATCGTCGGTGGATCCGGCGTCGACCGCGGCTCGCCGCCTACGGGCGCTCTCGTCTGCCCGACTCCGCACCGTCGTGAACGCCACTGGTGTCCTTCTCCACACGAATCTGGGTCGCGCACCCGTCGCCGACACGGAGACCCCGTTCTTCAGCAATCTCGAGTTCGATCTCGACACCGGAGAGCGTGGCAATCGGGCGCGCTACCTGTATGCGCTGATCGCATCAACGGTCGGTGCCGAAGCGGTGCTCGTTGTGAACAACAACGCCGGTGCTCTCTTCCTCGCTCTGGCCGCGCTCGCCGGCCGGGACGGCCGCGTCGCCGTGTCACGGGGCGAACTGATCGAGATCGGAGGGTCCTTTCGCCTTCCGGATCTGATGACCGCGTCCGGCGTTCACCTCGTGGAGGTGGGGACAACGAACCGAACGAGAGGGAGCGACTTCGTCGACGTTCCCGGCACGATCGAGGCTGTGCTCAAGGTTCATCCATCGAACTATCGGGTCGAAGGCTTTACCGAAGAGGTCCCGTTCTCGAAGATGGTCCACATCGCGCACGAACTGGATGCACCGTTCATCGCGGACGTCGGGAGCGGTCTCCTCGACGAATCCACACCGTGGATAGAGGGCGGTCCTCCGGAGTGGCTCGCCGGCGAGCCCGCGGTCCGTCAGGTTCTCGAACAAGGCGCGGACGTCGTGCTGTTCTCCGGCGACAAGCTCCTTGGTGGCCCCCAAGCGGGAATCGTGGCGGGGAGAAGGAACTCCATCGAACGCATGGCGAAGCACCCCATCGCCCGGGCTGTTCGAGTCAACGCCGCGACGATCACCTCGCTGACCACGACGTTCGAGGCCTACGCCTCCGGACAAGCGGCCACCATCCCATTCTGGGAGATGGCGACGACGGCACCCGGGGAGATCCGCCGCCGTACCGCCGACGTCCTCCGTATCTCGGGAGCGGCCGGTTCGATCGTCGACGGGGAATCCCTTCCCGGCGCCGGTTCGGTCCCCGGTCTCACGATCCCAACTCCGGTGCTCCGAATCGACGGCGGCGACGAGCGGGCCTGGAGAACGCTGGCCGATCACGAGCCTCCGGTCATCGCGTCCAGGAGAGACGGAGCAACAGTCGTGAACCTCCGGTCCGTCCCGGCCGACGAGGACTCGATCGTCGCCGCCGCGCTGGCCACACTCTGATGCCGATCATCGGAACGGCCGGTCACGTCGATCACGGGAAGTCAACCCTGGTACAGGCCCTCACGGGAAGGGATCCCGATCGGTGGGCGGAGGAGAAGGATCGAGGTCTGACCATCGATCTCGGCTTCGCCTGGGTTCGCCTCGGCGATGAGGTCGTCGGTTTCGTCGACGTGCCGGGCCATGAACGGTTCATCAAGAACATGCTCGCCGGGGTAGGCGGACTCGACGTCGCCCTCTTCGTGGTCGCAGCCGATGAGGGGTGGATGCCACAGTCCGAGGAGCACCTCGCGATCCTCGATCTCCTCGAAGTCGCTCATGGGGTCATCGCCCTCACCCGGGTCGACGTCGCCGACGCCGATCTGGTCGAACTCTCCACGATCGACATCGCCGAACACGTGGAAGGCACGGTGGCCGAGTCGTGGCCCGTCGTCGAGGTGTCGGCACTGACCGGAGCCGGCGTCGACGAGCTTATCGCTTCGCTGATCGACGCTCTTGCGGCCGCAGGTCCGCCGCGGGATCTCGAGCGAGCGCGACTGTGGATCGATCGCGCATTCGCGATCTCGGGGGCAGGTGTCGTCGTCACCGGCACGCTCGTGGACGGTTCGATCTCGGTCGGCGATCGGCTGCAGTGTTTCCCCGGCGGTACGGTCCGGATTCGTGGTCTCCAGTCACACGAGACCAACCGCGACACGCTTGGGCCCGGGACTCGAACTGCAGCGAATCTCGTTGGGATCGATCGGAGCGACCTGGACCGAGGGACACTGCTCGCGCTCCCCGATTCGATCGGAATGACCGACCGGTTCCTGGCTCGTCTCAGATTCCCGCCGCGCTCTGGCAATGAGATCAGCGACCGGGGGGCCTATCACATCCATCTGGGAACAACGACGGTCCCGGCCCGGATCAGGATCCTGAAGAACCAGGAGATCCCGGCAGTGATCGTGACGACGACGTCATCCGTGCCGCTGGCCATGGGCGATCGATTCATCTTGCGTGACACCGGCCGACAACACATCGTCGCGGGTGGCACGGTCCTCGATCCGCTCCCGAAGCCGAGGTCGTCATCCCGCGACGTTGTATCTCTCTCCTCTGCGGTGCTTGGTTCCCCTGCCGACCGGGCCGATGCGCTCGTCGCTGTGCACGAATCGATCGACGTGGATGAACTCCGTCGATCGTCGGGAGGAGGTGCGCCATCGTCGGTAGTCGCTATCGGCTCTACCTACCTCTCACCCGTCGCTTTCGACGAGCGGGGTCGGGAGTTGGGGATCGCCGTCGATGAGTACCACACCGGATACCCCCTCAGACCGGGTCTCCCGAAGTCGGAGGCGTCCTCACGCCTTGGAGGGAACGCGGACCTCGTGACCGAGCTGGTCGATGCTGATCCTGATCTTGTCGAGGAGGGCCCGGTCGTTCGCCGGCGAGCGTTCGCGGTCGAGCTCTCGGTGGCCGAGACGGAGGTCTGGGGAGCGACCCGCCTGGTCCTTGCGGGAGATCTTGCAGTTCCGCGTGCCTCGAATCTCGAGATCTCCGACGAGGTACTCCACGCGCTCATAAGGCGGGGCGACCTCGTTCGGATTGCCGGTGACCTCGTACTCCTGCCCGATCAAGTGGAGACGATCACGTCCGGCCTGTCCGCTCTACCGGATGGGTTCACGGTGGCGGCGTTCAGAGACGAATTCGGTCTTGCCCGCCGGCACGCGGTACCCCTGCTCGAATGGTTCGACGCGCAAGGCCTAACTCGCCGTGACGGAGACCGACGTTCGGTCAGGCGCTGAAGCGGGCTTTCTGCTGGCGGCGTTCCGTCTCCGTGAGACCGCCCCAGATTCCGTAGGGCTCCCGGATCGTCATCGCGTAGTCCAGGCATTCGGTTCCGACCGGGCAGATGTTGCAGACGGACTTCGCCCTGATCTCCCTCCGCTCCCGCTCTTCTTTGCGCTCGGTCACGTTCGGGGGGAAGAAGAGATGCGAATGGCTGCCGCTGCATGAAGCAACCGGTTGCCAGGATCGATCGAGCGCCATCACGATGCGTGTCCTCCAAAGTGGGTGAGAGTCGAAGCCGAGGTGAATGTAGAGGCGCTAAACCGCCAGCGCCAGGGAAATGATGGAAGATCTCGATGTTTTTTCGCGTTCTTCCCGATTTCTCGTTGTTCTGCCTCCTCGAATGCTCAGAATCGAGGCGATCTCAAGCACGACTCCTTCGAGTACCGACTACGGACTACCCTTTCCCCCATGTCACGCTTTCTGGTCGTTGCCGACGAATCGTGGGTGCGGAACGAGGTTCACGCTGCCCTGAGCATCGGGGCGAACGAACTGATTGATCACGATGATCCCGCCACCGCCGCGGACGCAGTGGGCGACGAATCCGTTGATGCGGCGATCGTCGACCTCCAGGTCGCGTCCATGGGAGGTATGGCGGTAACGCGCGCCATCCGTGATCGGGAAGACCCCGTTCCCGTCATCATCCTGCTTGATCGGGAAGCGGACACGTTCCTCGCCGGTCGGTCGGGTGCGAGCGCATGGGTTACGAAGCCGTTCACGGCCTCGGCCCTCAGAGCCGCGGTTGCCGACGTCACCGGAGCGACGTGACGGAGCGTTCGGAGCCTCCGAGTACCAGCTTCAGTGGGTGCCGATCGTGACGTCCGAACAGGCGATCTACCTCGTCATCCTTGCTATCTGCACCGTTTTGTCCGGGTTCTTCTCCGGCTCCGAGACAGCCTTGATCGGGATCTCGAAGGAGCGTGTGCACCGCCTTGCCTCGGAGAGCAAGGCCGGCAGGCGCATCGAGCAACTCCTCACCGACCCGGAACGCATGCTGTCGACGCTGCTGGTTGCCAACAACGTCGTCAACGTCCTCGCCGCAGCGGTCGCCACAACGCTCTTCATCGGCCTCGTCGGAGAGACGTGGGGACCATGGCTCGCAACGGCGGCCGTGACCGCAGTGATCCTGGTGTTCGGGGAGATCACCCCGAAGACACTCGCCACCCGATATCCGGAACGTTTCTCTCTCGCGGTTGCTCCGGCGATCTGGCAACTGTCGCGATTCCTGGCTCCTGTGGCGTCGTTCTTCGGCGCCATCACACGCGGCATCCTGAGACTCCTCCGAATCCCGGTTCGTGGCGATGGAGACGCGGTCACCGACGCCGACATTCGGGCGCTTGCCGAGCTCGGACATCGCGATGGTCAGATCGAAGAGGTCGAACGAGAGATCATCGAGGCTCTCTTCGATCTGGCAGACCGTCCGATTCGCGATGTGATGACCCCGCGCGTCGACATCGTGACGTTGACCGTCCCGGTGTCGATGGATGAGGTGAGAGAGGCGGTCGCGGCGACCGGCCACTCCCGGTACCCGGTGACCCGCGGCGACCTTGACGACCTTCTCGGGATCCTCTTCGTCAAGGATCTGCTCCAGCGCACCGACGAGGCGTCGCCCGATCACATCGCGGAGCTTCTCCATCACTCACACTTCATCCCGGAGACCGCCACGATCCTCGATACCTTGACCGAGATGCGAGCACGCAGGTTCGCTCTGGCGTGCGTCGTCGACGAACACGGCGGTATCGAGGGTGTCATCACCGCCAAGGACCTGCTCGCCGAACTCGTCGGTGAACTCCAGGACGAGTACGACCCCGGTCTCCCCTCCATCGTCCGTATCGGTCCGACGCAATGGATCGCCGATGGTCGGCTTCCGATCGAAGACCTCGCGGACGAGATCGACCGACCGATGCCTGAGGGGCCGTACAGCACCGTTGCCGGCTTCTTCATGACCGTCGCGGGGCATGTGCCGCACGAAGGAGACACGATCCGGGTCGACGGGGTTCGACTCACAGTGATCGAGATGGACCGGAACCGGGTCGACCGAATCGACATCTCCGTCGGTTGAGGATGGGCTGAGCGCCAGGACGCGAATGGGGGTACAATCCTCGCATTCGGGACGTAGCGCAGCTTGGTAGCGCGCATCGTTCGGGACGATGAGGTCGCCGGTTCAAATCCGGCCGTCCCGACTCATCGAGACCCCGCCCTCGTGGCGGGGT
>JAUXCV010000344.1 GCA_030618675.1 Acidimicrobiia bacterium
CGCCGCTCCGAGAGACGGACGGCGGTGTACGGCCGGAAGTGTACCGCGAGGCGTCCGGTAGCCGCCAACGTTCGCACCGAGCATCCATCGTTTGTGCTTACGTTCACAACAGTTGTGAACGTAAGCACAAACGACGTCTCTCAGCCCTCTCAGCCGCCGGTGAGTTCGAGAACCGACTGCTCCCCCACGAAACCCAGATCTCCCGCCGGGGCCTCCACCGCATATCGATAGGAGCCCGCCGGGCGATACACCGGGCACGGGTCCTCGGTACACGGCTCCATGGTGAAGCGATCGACGAACCCCCCGCCGGCATCGAAGAAGACGATGTCGAGGGCGATGAGCGTGTCCTTCATCCAGAACCCGGCGTCGGTCGATCCCTCGAAGACGAACAGCATGCCGTCGAGTCCTCCGAGATCGGTCACACCCATGAGTCCCTGTGACCGCAACGCAGGCGTGTCGGCCACGGCGACGCCCAACTCCCGTCCGTCGATGGTGATCGTTGTCGAATCGAACCCCTCCATCCCGGTCGCGCCGCCCGATCCGCAGGCGGCGAGCAGAAGAGAGGCCGAGACGGCGAGCAGAAGCAGCGAACGGAGCGTCACAGCCCCAAACCTACCGTGCTCGGCGATCAGCGATCGGCGCTCGTCTCCGATTCAACGAGGTCCTTCAGGATCTCGAACGACTCGTCGGGCATGTGATACGTCTCGTCCGCCGACGGGAATGCCCCGGACTCCACGTCGGCGAAGAACCTCTCGAGAGCATCGACCGCATCGGAGGCGAGGTCCGCGTAGGAACGCACGAACTTCGGGACGTACTCCCCACCACCGAGGCCCAGGACATCGTGCATGACGAGAACCTGGCCGTCGCATCCGGCCCCGGCGCCGATCCCGATCGTCGGCACCGACACTTCCGCTGTGACGATCTGAGCGACCCGATCGGGCACGCCTTCGAGCACGATGGCGAACACTCCGGCATCGGTAAGAGCTTGGGCGTCACTGATCATCTCGTACGCAGCATGGACCCTCTTGCCTTGCACCCGGTAGCCGCCCATCACGTTCACGGACTGGGGCGTGAGGCCGAGGTGACCCATCACCGGGATCTCCGCGTCGAGAACAGCAGTGATCACATCGAGCCGCTTGCGTCCACCCTCTATCTTCACGGCTGCGGCTCCGCCTTCACGAACGAGTCGGGCGGCGTTGCGCACCGTGTCTTCTGGCGACACGTGGAAGCTCATCCACGGCATGTCACCGACAACAAGAGCATTGGGTTCCGCCCGCGTAACGGCCGCCGTGTGGTGGACCATCACGTCCGTGTCGACGGAGAGGGTGTCGGCGTAGCCGAGAACGACGTTGGCGACCGAGTCGCCGACGAGGATGATGTCCGCTCCGGCCCGATCCGCGATCTTGGCCGTTGGATAGTCGTAGGCCGTGACCATCCGGATCTTCGCCTCGCCCTTCCGGGCGCGAATCTCCGGTGCTGTAACCCTGCTCATCGATTGCTCCTCTCTCCCCACCCTCCGGGTTGGGGGACGCGTCGCAGCATTGAGACAGCGATCACTTCGGCCTCAGCCGCCCACAGGGGTCGCCCGTGCCCGAACGCTTCAGTATGAACGCTAGCGGTCGCGTTGGTGTTCCGGGCCGTCGCCGCCGACACGATCGACGATGCCGCTCAGTCCATTACCGTTGCACCCATGGCGCGCAAAGACATCACCATGACCGGCGAGGAAGTCACCGCCTTTCTCAACGAGACCTCGATCCTCGAAGTGGCGACGATCGGCAACGACGGTTGGCCTCACCTCGCTCCGATGTGGTTCGTGATGGAGGACGACCGGATCGTCTTCCGGTCCTTCACCAGGTCCCAGAAGATCTTGAATCTCCAGCGCGATCCCCGCCTCACCGTGCTGGCCGAAGACGGCGACGCCTACGAAGAGCTCAGGGGGGTGATGATCAGGGCGGAAGCCCGCCTGGTCGAAGATCCTGCCTACGTTCTTGCCATCTACGGACGCCTCGCAGCCAAGTATGCGATGGTTGGACCGGAACCCGTCGAACTCTCCGACGAGGAACTCGAGGCTGCCTTCGGGCGATTCGCGTCCAAGAACACGGCCGTCGTTGTGGAGCCGGCGAAGATCGCATCCTGGGATCACCGCAAGATCGGTGGCGGGTACTAGAGCCATGGCGCGATCACCTGAGTCGCCACGTCCAACCGGGGCCCGGTTCATGGCGCTTGGTGTGGTGATCGCCTCGACCCTTCTCATTCTCGGTTCTCTCATCTCTGCCTGCTCGTCGGGGGCGCCTCCCGAGGATGATGCCGATGCCCTCGACCGTCTTCCCAACGACTGGGTGACCTCCGTGGCGACGGCCCCCGATGGAACTGTGTGGGTCGGCACGAACGACGGCCTGGGCCATTTGGCCGATGGCTCCTGGGCCAACTACACCGCGCTCGATGGCCTTCCGAATGATCTCGTGAACTCAGTC
>JAUXCV010000266.1 GCA_030618675.1 Acidimicrobiia bacterium
AGGCCAGTGCTCTATCCCCTGAGCTACTGGGGCGCTGCAAAGGATTGTAACCTCCGGTCCTTACAACTCCCTCTGTCGAAAAACAGGTGTCATGTCCATTCTCAAAGATCTCTCCCAACGATTCGGTGACGCGTTCGTCGCTGCCGGCATCGACCGCTCCGCCGGTCTCGTCGTTCCGTCGCAGCGACCCGAACTCGCCCAGTACCAGTGCAACGGCGCGCTCGCCGCGGCGAAACGTGCGGGGCGCAATCCGCGCGATCTCGCCCAGGCGGTCCTCGACGGTCTCACGGATCGAGCGATCTATGCCTCTCTCGATGTCGCCGGACCCGGTTTCATCAACATCGTTGTGACCAACGAGTACCTCGCCTCCCAGGCCCAGGCCATGGAGGACGGCGACCGATGCGGGATCGATGCGCCGGATCCCAAACGGAAGGTGCTGGTCGACTACGGCGGTCCGAACATGTCCAAGTCGATGCACGTCGGGCATCTGCGTGCGTCGATCATCGGCGAGAGCCTCAAGCGCCTCTTCCGCGTCGCCGGGCACGAGGTTGCCGGTGACATCCATATGGGTGACTGGGGCATGCCGATCGGGCAGTTGATCATCGAACTCGAACGCCGTCATCCCGGTCTTCCGTACTTCGATGCGGACTTCACGGGTCCGTACCCGGAGGATTCTCCGGTGACGCTCGACGATCTCTCCGAGATGTATCCGGTCGTCGTCGAACGGTGCCGGAACGAACCGGAGGAGGCCGAGCGCGCCCGGCAAGCGACCTTCGATCTTCAGAACGGACGTCCCGGGTACCTGGCTTTGTGGCGCCACTACCACGACGTGTCGGTCGCCGAGCAGAAGAAGGACTTCGAGGAACTCGGTGTCGAGTTCGACCTGTGGCGTGGGGAGAGCACGGTTCATGATCGGCTCGCACCTCTTGTCGACCGGCTGATGAACGACGACGACCTGGCCTTCGAATCCGATGGTGCGATCGTCGTGCAGGTCGAGAGGGACGACGACAAGACGGAGATGCCGCCTCTGCTGCTGACCCGATCGGACGGCTCCTATCTCTACTCGACGACGGACCTTGCCACGCTCGACCAACGGGTCGAGGAGGGCTACGACCTCGTGCTGTACGTCGTCGACGCCCGACAGGGTCTCCACTTCGAGCAGGTCTTTCGGGCGGCGCGTCTTGCCGGGATCGCTCCGGAATCGGTTGGACTGGAGCACACCGCGTTCGGAACGGTCAACAACCCGGACGGAACACCGTTCAAAACGCGCGAAGGTGGTGTGCTTCGTCTCGCCGATCTTATGAAGATCGTCACCGACGCCGCCCGCTCCCGTCTCGACGAGGCGGAGATCGCTCAGGACTACCCGGACGACGAGCGCGATCGGATCGCACGGCAGGTCGGTCTCGGTGCGTTGAAGTTCGGGGATCTCTCGAATCACCGCACCTCGAACTACATCTTCGACCTTGATCGCTTCACCGCATTCGAAGGGAAGACCGGGCCGTACCTGCAGTACGGAGCGGTGCGGATCAAGTCGATCTTGCGACGAGCGCGAGAGGAGGGCCTCACGCCGGGACCGATCGTTGCCCCGACCGTGGACCAGGAGCGAGGCCTGATCCTGCGCCTGCTGCTGCTGCCGGAGATCATCGAACGAGCCGTCGAGGTGAAGGCGCCGAACGTCCTCACCGAATACGCCTACGAGGTCGCCACCGACTTCAACCGTTTCTACGAGGCATGCCACATCCTCCGCGAAGAGGACCCAATCCGTCAGGCGTCGTGGTTGTCTCTCGTGGACTTGACCCTGCGAGTGTTGACGCTATTGCTGGACACGCTGGGCATCGAGGTTCCGGAAAGGATGTAACACACATGTCACCGAAGGTGACTCCGAGAAGGAGCGTTTCGGGACCGGGAAGGGCCAGAAACGGGACGACCATCGGCCGCAGGCCGACAAGGATCGTGGAGAGAAGATGAGCGCGGAGTCGACAGCGAACAGCCGACAGCGAACAGCCAACAGTGAACAACCAGGCCTTCTGGCTGTCGGCTGTCAGCTGTGGTCTGTTCGCTACTCCGAAGAGAGTCCCTGGCTCCGACCCACGCCGCTCGTCTGAACGCCACCCCCCGTCTATCGTTCTCGCATGAACACTTCGATAGGAGTTGGGGTCCTTGGGGCCGGGACGGTTGGCGGAACGCTCATCTCGCGTCTCGTGGACGATCGGGATGCGATCGCCGCGAAGACGGGTCTCGAGTTGTGTGTCAAGCGAGTCGCCGTACGCGATCTGGGCAAGGAGAGGGACTTCACGGTCGGTGACGGTGTCCTCACCGACGACCTCGCCGACGTGGTCAACGATCCGGAGATCGACCTGATCGTCGAACTGATGGGCGGGCGCGATCTCGCGGGCGACCTCGTGCTCGCCGCTCTCAAGGCCGGCAAACCGGTCGTCACGGCGAACAAGGAACTGGTTGCGTCGCGCGGGCCCGAGTTGATAGCCGCCGCGGAGCGATCCGGTGTCCCGTTCCTCTTCGAGGCTGCGGTCGGTGGCGGGATCCCGATCATCCGGCCGCTCTCCGAGACGCTCGCAGGCGAGCCGATCGAGAGAGTTCTCGGCATCGTCAACGGAACCACGAACTTCATCCTTACGCGCATGGCAGAGGACGGCGCCGACTACGCCGATAGCCTCGCCGAGGCGCAGGATCTCGGATTCGCGGAGCCGGATCCGACCGCCGATGTCTCCGGCGCCGACGCCGCGGCAAAGGCGGCGATCCTTGCCTCTCTCGCGTTCGGCACATGGGTCGGTCTCGACGACGTGTATCACGAGGGCATCGAAGATCTCTCGGCGATCGACCTGGCGTTCGCCGCGGACTTCGGGTACGCCGTGAAGCTGATCGGGATCGCCGAGCGAATCGGGGCCGGTGTTTCCGCCCGGGTTCATCCGGTCATGATCCCCGTCGATCACCCGCTCGCGTCGATTCGGGGAGCCACCAATGCGATCTTCGTCGAAGGACCGTCGGTGGGCGAGCTGCTCTTCGCCGGCCCCGGTGCCGGAGGAGCGCCGACCGCCACCGCCGTGCTCGGCGACGTGATCGACGCCGCCCGCGAGACGCTTGCGGGCGCCCTGGTGACGCCGAAGATCAGATTTTCTCCGGGCGAGCTCGTTCCATTCGG
>JAUXCV010000259.1 GCA_030618675.1 Acidimicrobiia bacterium
ACGTCTCCGGCGAGTTCTTCGTGCGTTTCGCTCGCCCACGTGTGACGATTCTTCGAGATGATCACCTTGTGGCCGTCGAGCGTCTCGGCCTGGAATCCGCTCGTGAACCCGACTCGCTCCTGAAGGAGAGCGAATGCAGGGGCAGCGATTCTCGTGACGACGTACATGGATCCGATGAGGAACGGAATGACGATCAGCGCCGCGATGGTCAGGGGGATGTTGATCAACAGCATCACGATCAGGATGATGAAGATCTGCAGTATGGCGCGGATGATCGGTCCGACGCCCTGTTCGTAGAACAGAGCGACAACTTCCGAATCGTTCGTGATCCGGCTGGTCAACTGACCGACTGGGTTCTTGAAGAAGAAACCCATCGAGAGCGTCTGCATATGTGAGAACAGTGTCGTCTGGAGCCGGTAGAGGGCGTTCGTGGCGAGTCGAGAGAACAATCGATCCGAGATGAAGCTGAAGACCAGGTACACGATCCCGGCGACGAAGCCGGCGATGATCCAACTGTTCAGTTGGTCCGTTGTACCGGAAGGGTCGTTCATGATGTTCATCGCCTTACCGGTGATCCACGGCAGGGCTGCAAGACCGAGGATGGCGACGACTCTGGCGGCGATGGCGAGCGTGGCTTTGGCACGATTGTCTCCGCCGAGCATGTAGCCGAGCAACCTCGAAAGTGTGGTGCGGTCCGGAGACAGGGCGTCGTAGTCCGTTGTCATTCTGCCACCGCCAGATCGAGGTCTCCGGTGATGCCCTCACCGAGTTGCGACTCGTAGATCTCCTGATAGAGGGGACTCGTCGCGAGCAGATGCTCGTGGGTACCCTCGGCGATGATCTCGCCGCTCTCGAGGAGGTAGATGTGATCGAGATCGATCACGGCGCTGATCCGCTGCGCCACGTAGATGATCGTCCCGTTGTCCATGAAATCCGGGATCGCATCCTGGACTCTGCCCTCGGTTGATGCGTCGAGTGCGCTCGTAGAGTCGTCGAGGATGATGATCTTGGGCTGCCCCGTCAGAGCCCTGGTGATCGAGAGCCGCTGACGTTGCCCGCCGGAGAAGTTGTATCCCCGCCGTGCCACCGGGGCCTCCCAACCACCGGGAAGGTTCGACGCGAAACCGTACGCGTCGGCTGCCTTGGCAGCGTCGATCACAACATCGTCGGATGCATCGGTGTTGGCGAACGTGAGGTTGAAACGCAGATCCCCTTGGAACAGGATGGCCTCCTGCAACGCGATGCCGACGATCGAGCGGAGTTCGTCTCGTGGCATATCGGCGACATCGACGCCGTCGATCGTGATACGGCCCTCGGTCGGATCGTAGAAACGGGGAATGAGGTTCACCAGCGCCGTCTTACCGGATCCGGTGGCCCCGAGGAATCCAACTTTCTGTCCGGGTTCGATCGTGAGGTTGACGTGCTTGAGCACGGGAGGATCAACTTCCCCGTCCGGCCGGACGAAAGAGAACGAGACGTCATCGAAAACAATGCGTCCCTCGACGTGTGCCGGATCGAGCTGGGTCACAGGGTCCCTATCGGCGATCGTTGGTTCGAAGTCGTAGGCCTCGAGAATGCGTTCAGCCGAGACGTCGCCACGCAACACGAACGGGATGACGATCGCTATCAGCGCCAGCGGTGTGATGACGAGCCCGAGATAGGTAGTGAATGCCGACACCTGCCCGACCGTCATTCCGGTACCGGTCAGAATCTGTGTTCCTCCGACCCACAGGGCAAGGATGACGCCAAGCTGTCCGATGCCCGTTTGCATCGGCGCCAGGAAGGCGACACGCCACGCAGCCTTGTATGAGGCGGCTCGCATGAGGTCGGCGGGCTGATTGAACTTCTCGATCTCGTAGTTCTCGCGAATGAACGCCTTGACAACCGCCATTGCCGACAGGTTCTCGGTGAGCGTCCTGTTGATTCCATCGAGATGGTGCTGACGCTTGCGGTAGGCCAGGACGATCGGCGGGATGAGGACGAAGAGCAGCACCACGACAACCGCCATCACCACAAGGAGTACCCACACGAGATCCGGTGTGTTGATGATGCTGAGAATGAGCGTTGCGCCGAGCATGAACGGTGCGTAAAGCGCGAGGAGGATCGCGTAGAGCATCGCGTTCTGGACATTCACGACATCGGCGTTGAGCCGGACCATGAGTTGGCTCGACGAGAGATGATCGAAGTTCTCGAACGTGTACTCCTGGATCTTGTCGTAGAGCTTCGTGCGGATGACGTAGCCGACGCCCTGAGAGAAGAACACCGCCTGCGACGCAGCAATCGCCATGGTGATGCCGGAGACCGCGGCGAGAACGAGCATCCAGAACCCGAATGTGAGTGCCGCGTTGGCGTCGCCTTCGACCATGCCCTGATTGACCATCGGCGCGACCAGCGTGGCGAAACCGACGGATGCGATCGCCGAGATGAACAGCGACACCTGGGACACGATCAGCCGGCCCCGATACTCCGTGACGATGCCAAAGATCTGTGAGAACGACGTGATCACCGGTCAGGCTCCGATTCCCCGAATGAAGCCAGACCCTAGCAGCGGTGCGCCCTTTGACTCCTCCGCCGCGAGCACCACCACGCCCCGTATGAGAGCGTTTCGCTTCGTTCTCGCACCCGGTGCCCGCGGCGCCGGAGAAGCGAACGTTGTCCCTTCGCCGGTTTCCTCCATCAGAATGATGAGGGTGTTCTGCGTCAGGGCTATTCGGCCATTACCCAGTCGGGGTGATTCGGAGATCTTCACCGAATCTCGAATGATCCAGATCAACAAGGCATCGATGCCGAGAGGTCCCGACCGTGCGGTCACCGCCGCGACCACGACATCACGTCCACGTGACTATGGGAATGGATGACGACGGGACCGTGCGCCAGCACTGTGTTCCAACCGTCCACGCAGAGCAGAACGCCATCGTCCAGGCCGCTCGCTACGGCCTGCCGCTCGAGGGGACGACGATCTACTGTTCGATGGAACCGTGCCGGGTCTGCGCCATGCTGATCGCCAGCAGCGGCATCGCCCGGGTGGTCGCCCGCCACCGATATCACGCCGGTAGCGACACCCCGGAGATACTGGCGTCTGCAGCCGTTGAACTCGAGATCCTCGAAGACGTGGTCCAGGACTACGAAAGCCAGTAGGGCCCCGCACCAACCGATCTCCCGGACAACACGGATTCCTGAGTTCTGTCCGAGCCGCCCGGCCTGGCCCGTCGAAGA
>JAUXCV010000112.1 GCA_030618675.1 Acidimicrobiia bacterium
GTGGAGAATGTCGGAGAGCTCCGATCGCCAGGATCGCTTGGGCTTCAAGCTCGCATACAGAGCAGCGAGCGATGCGAAGAAACCGCGCAAAGTCACAGAAACACCACGCAACCAACGGATACGAGACCTTCGAGTCGTACTACGTCAATTCGTACTACGTACTACGTTCCGAGGCTTCACCCGACTCGCTACCGGCCGCATCGCCACACCCCGCCCGAATCCGAAGAGCAGGATTGACCGCCGAATTGTCCCGGCTCCGTCTTCCAGGCGCCTCGTCTAAATCTCCACGAGGCGGTCGTCTCAAGCGCCGAGGTCCCTTCCTCGGTCACTTGGGAGAAGAACGCCGGACCGCGGAACGATTGCAGGCCCGGCAGTTCAATCAGCGAGGCCCGCCCGGCGAAGCCGACACCCATGTTCTCGGAGGGAGGGGGTCATCTGTTCATCTCGTATACCTGGAGCTTGAGCGTCGTCTCCGTGTACCGTTGCTCACCCGGGTTCTTGTCACGCACCCACGGGAGACGCTCGATCGTGATGTCAACACTTCCAACCCAGCGCGTATCCCATCCCTTCGATGCGAGGATGCTTCCATCGGGAACGGCCTGCGGATCGGTGATTACGAAGACCCGGTCCACACCAGATGAGCTGAGCAGGTCAGCCAGTTCTTCCGCGGTCGGCTGAAGATCCGGGTCCTGAGGCCTTCGATTGCCGACAACGTCTCGACCGAACGTCTCGTGAAGTGGCAGAGCCACCAGACGCGCGGTGTTCGGCCAGAACCACCCTTCCGGAAACTCGTTGGAACCGATATAGACAATCGGGGCATCCTCCGGATCGGAAGTCATGGTGTCGAGTTCGGCAATCGACTCGTACGAGCGTTCGAACATTGTTCCGGAGGCCACCGCTAGGTTCGGCCCGATCGCCTCGATGCCGATGATCAACATGATTCCGACGGCGACGACGATCGGGGCGATCCGCTGCCACCATCCTCGGGGGGTTGCTGCGGTGACCCAGTTCATCAACCGTTCGATCGGCCGAAGGGCGAGGAGCAGGGCCAGTGGGAACACCTCGCTCATGTAGTAGCGTTGCCAGTACAGGTAGTAGGGGGCAACGTCGGTGTTCGGGAGGTCGAGCCGGATCGACTGCAAACCGGCGAATGCAATCACTCCGAGGGCCGCGATCCAATAGACGACCCATCGTTCCGGGCGGGGTCGCGACACATCGAGCGTTCCAATGACAATTCCGGCAATCGTAAGTCCGGTCAGGACCGGGCCGAGGATGAGGATCTTGCCGGCAGGCGACGAGTAGTCGCCCGAGATCGCGCGAACGGCGATGAAGGCGGCGAGAATGGACAACGCGGCGAGCGGCAAGATCGCGGAGAGCCATTGAGCAAAGTTCTCGCGCGCAGCGATCCATCGGGAAAGGACAATCAAGGCCCATGTCACCAAGCCGGCGGCAATCGCAAACAGGGCGGCCGTTCCCGGGTTCCGGAGGGCTGTCACCGCCCGAACAACGCTGTCGGGGAAGAACAACCCGAGCTGGTAGTCCACGAAGTACGGGAAGCTGAAGTGGATGTCGTAGAGGAACCCGGCGGTCGACGCGACGAAGAAGGCACCGATGAATGTGGTGGTCGTCTTCGCCCCCCTCTTGTCCATGAGCATGAGCGCGGCGATGGCAGCGACGAGGACGACCGGGACGAGCAACACCGCGTTGACTCTCGCGACAGTCAGAAAGAAGCCGAAACTCCCAGCCGCGATGGCAGCCGGCGTGGAGCGGTCGGTGATGGCGGTCACGAGGACGAGCAGCATTCCAACCAGGAGGACCGCGGAGAGCGTCTCCGACGCGGGAAACTCTGAGTACCACACAGGCAGGATGTGGAACGCCCCGACGAATGCTACCGCCGCGGTGACCCAGGTCGAGAACCCCAACCGGTCGGAGATTGCTGCGATGCCGGCGATGAGGAGCAGACCGAGCAACGGCATGGCGTCGACCGTGTGGATACTGCCAAAAATGAGGCTGGGCACGGCCAATGTCGCAGGAAACAGGTCAAGGAACCACTCACCGAACGAACCTCCCGCTGCGATCCGATTGGCCCGGTTGACGTACTCGCCGAAGTCGGCGGTCTGGTAGATGAAGTAGATGGGATCGGTCCGGAGCAACACGGCACCGCCGACGATGACGGTCATGGCGCCGCCGGCAAGTGTGGCTTTCGGAGGGCGGAATGCCGGGGACGACCGAAGGGCACCCAGCCACAGGCCGACTGTGATGGCGATAATCGAAGCGGCGAAGGCGGGGATGGTGAGTGCGCCGACGTGCACCAGACCGAGAACCATCGTGAGTACGACGCCGAGACCCAGGAACTGACCGAGCACGAGTGTCGGAGTGATTGAGAGTGGTCGTCTGCGGTCGATGATGATCGCCGCCGGAATTCCCGGGAGCGCCAGCAGCGCTGCGAGCGCCGCGACGATGCCGAGAGTTTCCAATGTGGCCATGCTCCGACCTGTGGTTGAGGACGCGTCAGGTTAGGGACGATTCCGGAACGACATTGCAAGTCCCGGGTTCTCAGGCTCCTTCTGACAGCCCGAAGTTCGCCGGGCGCTCACCTACCCGCTGACCTTCCCAGACCGATGGCGTCGAGCAAGCTCAGGGCGGCACTCTCGAAATCGAGCGAGTCGATGTAGGAGCGAGCTCCAACTGCGAGGGAGGACCGCCATTCCGGATCGCCTGTCAGAGCCTGGATCGCTGCTGCGAGTGCCGTGGCGTCCACGTCGGGAGGGATCCGGACGACAACGTCATCGGGGAGTTCAACTGTTGGTCCCAACGCCGTGACGATCGTCGGAACTCCGAATCTGAGGCAATCTCCTACTGCCGCGGAGACCTCGCCGTTTGAAGCACGCCGAAGTTGTACCGCAATATCGGCTCGGGCCAGCCAACTCTCATACACATCGGAGTCGACACGACCGGTCATTATGACTCGATGAGAGAGTTCGTGCTCGATGACGAGGTCCTCAAGGATGGGTCTGAATGCCGGAGCGATGTCACCGACGATGACGCACTTGAGTTCTGGGAATTCGTGGGCGATCATCGCAAAGGCTTTGATGACGAGATCTGTGGATTTGATCTCATCTTGGAATCCGAAGGTCGCGATTATCTGCGCCCGTTCGGAGATGGCAGATTCATGGGTTTCTGGGTAGCCGAATCCGATGTTGACGATGTCGTCAGATCGAGATGGGCGATGAAGAAGGGCAATCTCTGCCGTGTACTCGCTCGTCGCCAGAATTCGTTCGGCGCGATCGATAAGGGGGCCAAGGAGATACACGCCAGCCGACGCGGCCTCATCGTACGTGAGCCAACCGCGAGACCCGAGAGCATCGGCGATCGCGTCGTATTCGTCGTGCAGCAGATCCTGGTACCAGACAGGACCGAGACCATGATGCATCGCATACCAACCGAAGAATCCGACGAATCTCGCTTCGTGGATCATGACGGAGCCGGGTAATTGCTCCAACAGATCGTAGGTTGTTCCATGGAACTCGCTGTTCCCCATGACGTAGATGACCTGGTCGTAGGGCACGAGTCGGTGACGCTCCAACAGGCCGGGTTCAGAGATGACCGATACTCGGTCATCGGCCGGTTGGGGAGGAGCGTCACGATCCGAACTGACCAGATCGACATCCACATGGGATGCGAGCGCGTGGGCGAGTCGCCATGAGTAGTCCGCGATTCCGGACTTCACCGGCGGCAGCGGGGACACGATCGCCAATCGAGGACGTGTCGAACGTGCTGAGACGGTATCGGAGGGGTGTAGGTCAAGGCCGTCGAGAGCGGCAATGGTCTTGACAGCCACGGTGTCCCATGTGAATTCCTTGGCGACGTGAGACAACTGTCTCGCTGCCAGATCGGAGGGATCGTCTTGATCGAGAGCGTTTTCGATGCACCGGGCGATGGATTGTGGATTGTGCGGGTCGAAACGTAGGCCGGGCTCCTTCACCACTTCCACCATCGAAGACGTATCCGAAGCGATGGAGAGTGTTCCCGAGAGGATCGCTTCAGCGATCGGGAGACCGAACCCCTCATAGAGAGACGGGAACACGAAGAGAGTGGCACGCTGATAGAGGAGGGCGAGGGTGGCATCGGGGACGTACCCGGTCAGAAGAATGTTGTCACCTATCCCCAACCTTCGTGCGAGATTTTCGAGCCTTTCGCGCTCTGCCGGGAGAACCCTGCAGACAATCACGAGCTGTTGCGTTCGTCGCCGTGATCTCGACAGGAGGGAGTAAGCCTCGAGAAGGCCTTCGATGTTCTTCCTGTAGTCGATGCCTCCGGTATAGAGGATGTAGTCACGTCTGAGCCCCGGCACTAGATCCTGCACCTGCTGAATCGTCTCAGTCGAGGAGTCCGGAAGCGAGAAGTGGTCTGAAACACCGGTGCCAATCACCGCGAGCTTCGATGGATGGATTCCGAGGATGTCTTCTGCATCTCGGGCGGTCGCTTCTGAGATGCAAAGGAGCATGTCTGCATCTCGGACGAGTTCTAGGCGAGCCCAGTACAGAGATTCGGTGATCGCATCGCCAAGATACTGCTCGGAAAACACGATGGGGATAACGTCGAACAGCGTGACCACGGTCTTCACCGAAGACCCCCGGGCCCACGACGGCCAGATCTCGTCCAGGCTCAGGTCGAGTTCGAAGGGCGATGTGATGTAGTAGACATTTGGGGGTGCCCCGTCCTGCCCGGACGGCATTGATGGTTGGTGAGCTCGGAGAAGGCCCGTACCGATGAACGGCTCCAGTTCGGGTGTAATGGCGCGATTCGGGTTGACGAGAAGGGAGTGGACTTTCTCGGAACCCGTCGAAACGAGTTGGTGAACCTGCTCCTCGATGTAGCGTCCGATGCCGCGACCGCGAGATGACGATCCCTGAAGCGCCTGAATGTCGATCGCGATTCGGAGAGGCTCAGACATCCGGGTGGGCGGTGAGCAGTGCTACTTGCACAGTAATGGGTGGGGTCTGGGTGGGCGCTGGCTCTGGGAGATCTGACGCTATGACCCAGCCATCGTTCGCCGGCACCGCGATCTGTAGGGAGTCGATGCTCCACCCGTCGAGGAGTTTCTCGAGCCGATCGAAGTCGTACATTCGCTGAACAGGGGTCACCGTCGGTTCGCCGAAGGGTATCGTCATAACGAGCAGGCCATCGGGATTGACTCTCTTCCTGAGAGCCTCCATGGTCTTGACGTCGAGTTCGAGGTCAACCTCGTCGTCACCGTAGGCGCCCAAACCGAAATGCTCGATCGAGGAGAGACACACGATGACATCGAATTTCTTGCGTGAGCGCCACTCTTCGAGTGGTGTGGCGACCGTCTTGAGATTCGGGTGTGAGAGCGGGTACGGCCTGAGGTCGATGCCGGTAACTGCGAACCCGAGAGCAGCGAGTTCGAGAGGCACAAGGCTCTCGGCGCAGCCAACGTCGAGAACGCTTGCGCCAGAAGGTGCTTGGGCTGCCACCGTTGAGATGACAAATGGAACTTCGATCGATCTCTCCGTGATCGCAGAGAGTTCAACTCGGCCCTCTTTGTAGCGGACGACGTCGGGTGGGTTGAACCAGAGTCCTTCCTGGGATCGGAAACCAAGATGACTCTCAGCGTAATTGAGTAGGTCGGCATCGATCGGACTCACGTGGTCTGTCTCTGTCGGAGGATCGAGTACGCGTGGCAGACTCTCGATGAGGGGCCGGATGGCTGCGACGTTGGCGCGTACGTCCTCAAGATTGGTTTGGGTATCTTGGAGGTACGAGTGTTGTGTTGCCTGGTTGGCGGCTTGCTTGCGCAGCAAGTCCTCTAGTTTGCTCTGGGTATCTTCGAGGTACGACTGCTGGTTCAATTG
>JAUXCV010000135.1 GCA_030618675.1 Acidimicrobiia bacterium
GTCTGCTGGGTGATGTCACGGAAAGTGGAATCACGTCTGACGAGAGAACGGATGATCGCGCCGCGCAACTGTCGAGCAGATCCCTCGAAACGACCTTGAGCGGACGCGGGGGTGTAGGAAGCAGGACCGGAACACCAGTCCTTGACGGGACAGGCGTCACATCGTGGCGTCTTCGAAACGCACGTGGTTGCGCCGAGGTCCATCATGGCCTGGTTCCAGTCCGATGAGGGACTCCCGAGAGCGATGGTCGCTGCCGCCTGGAGGGCGGCACCGTTGAGCGACTCACCGTGCCAGCGGCTTAGAACACGACGCAGGTTCGTGTCGACGGCCGGCACCTGTACTCCGAAGGCGAAGGAAGCGATCGCCGCGGCGGTGTACGGGCCGACGCCTGGGAGTTCGGCAAGGGCTGCAGGAGTCATCGGCCATCCATCGGCCTGGATCATTCGGGTGGCCTGGCGAAGACGAAGAGCTCGCGAGTTGTATCCGAGACCCGTCCACAGACCGAGAACGTCTTGGAGGTCGGCCGCCGCCAGCGATTCCGAAGTGGGAAACCGTGAAACGAACCGTTCGAAGAACGGAATGACTCTCGAGGCCTGGGTCTGTTGCAGCATCGCCTCTGAAACGAGGACTCGATAGGGATCGACCTCTCCTCGCCAAGGGAATGGCCGCTGGTTGAGCCGGTACCAGGAGAAGAGCGCAGCGTTGCGCTCTTCTTCAACGAGGAGTGTCATCAGGGTGTTGTCGTCGTTGTAGGAGGCGGGCCGATGGAGACGACGACGGTAACCGTCGTGCCTTTGTCGACATCACCGCCCGCAGAATCGGGGTTCTGAGAGATGACGTTCCCGATTGCCACGGTGTCGCTCTCAGCCTCGGTCCTTGCGAACACGAGGCCGGCGCCTTCGATCGCAGCCTTGGCATCCGTTTCGGTCATCCCGACGACGTCGGGCACGGGGACCTTCTCTACCTCGCCGATATAGACGGTCACGCCGCTTCCATCGTCGATCGTTGTGCCCGCGGACGGGTCCTGGTCGGCGACCTTGCCAATGAGCGAGCTACCGGGGGGAACCGTGAAGGGTCCACCGACGATCACGTCCAGGCCGACGGCTGCACCGGCAGTCGCCGCCTCATCGGCGGTCATTCCCTCGAAGTTCGGAACTTCGACCTGCTTGAGGACGCCGATCTTGACGCTCACATCGGTACCGGAGTCAACCGTTGTTCCCGCATCCGGATCCTGCCAGGCGACGAGACCATTGAGGCCACTCGACGCGGTTACCTCAAACCGTCCGACGTCATCGAGCACCAAGCCGGCATCGGTAGCGATCGTGTTCGCTTCGCCGATGGTCTTGCCTTTGAGATCGGGAACGGTCGTGGGCTCGGCGCCCTCCGACACCCAAACGGTGATCGTGTCGTCCCGGCCGACGACTCGCCCAGCCTCGGGATCGGTCCGAATGGTGAACCCGACAGCGATGTCCGAAGAGAATTCCTCTTCGGTCACGACATTCGTGAATCCCGCCTGTGCGAGCTCGAGTTGGGCGGCTTCTGCAGACATGCCCGAAGTGTCTGGTACCTCGAGCGAGAAGGGACCCTTCGAGACGACGAGATCGACGAGTGCCCCTGCGGCGGCCGGTATCCCACCAGATGGGTCTTGTGAGATGACGGTCTGCTCTGGAACATCCTCGGAGAGGGCATATTCGACGACTCCGACCTGGAAGCCTTGAGCCTCGATCAGCGCCCTGGCGACCTCTTCGGTCTCACCGATCACTTGTGGGACCGTGAATTGCTCGGTCCCGGCTGACTCGATCAAGGTCACGAACGACCCCTTCTCGACTTCGGTGCCGGCGACCGGCTCGGTGTTGACGACGACGCCCTGGGGGATCGTGTCGCTGTTCTCCAGACGACTCAACACCTTGAGATCAAGCTCTTGCAGCGTTCTGGACGCCGCTTCCGCCTCCGCGAGTTTCAGGTCGGGGATCGTCACCAGGTCCGCGGAGGCGCCACCGGTGAAGAGGCGGAAGAGGATGAACACGCCGACGGCAAGCAGCGCCAGGAGGGCGATGACGGCGGCGACATAGGTGCCCTGACCGCTCGTGCCATCCTCGGTCTGATAGGCGACGGCCCGGGCGGTCTCGTCCGGCGGGACGGTCGCGGGCGGAGGCACGAGAGCGGTGGCCGCGGCAGCAGCCGCCGCACCGACGACGATCGGCTGGCGTCCGGAGAGGAAGAGGAGCAGGTCCGAGCGCAGGTCGGCCGCCGTGGCGTATCGATCGTCGGGGTTCTTCGCCATGGCTGCTTCGACGACCGCAGAGAGTTCGGGCGGGACGTCCGTGTTGATCTGGCTGACGGACGGGGCGTACTCCGACACGTGCTGGTAGGCCACCGCAACGGGACTCTCCCCCGTGAACGGAGGGCGCGCCGCAAGCATTTCGTACAACACGACACCGAGCGAGTAGACGTCCGAGCGGCCGTCGGCAGGAAGACCCTGAGCCTGTTCCGGGGAGAAGTAGGTTGCCGTGCCGATGACGGCGCCGGTCTTCGTCAGTTCCTCTGAGTCGTCGAGGGCCCTGGCGATCCCGAAATCAGTCACCTTCACGGAGCCGTTGTGCGTGATCATGATGTTGCCGGGCTTGATGTCCCGGTGCACGACCCCGGCCTGGTGTGCGACGGTGAGCGCCGCAGCGGTTTCGGCGGCGATCTCGGCAGCTCTTCGAGGGAACAGAGCTCCTTCCGATTTGAGGATCTCGCGCAGCGTCCGACCTTCGATCAACTCCATGACCATGTAGTAGGTCGAGCCTTCTTGGCCCCAGTCGTAGATGGCCACGATGTTGGGATGGCTCAGATTCGCAGCAGCCTGTGCTTCCCTTTTGAACCGTGTGACGAACGCTTCATCCGAAGCGAAATTGGCATGGAGGATCTTCACCGCTACCCGTCGATTGAGCAGGGTGTCTTCAGCCTCGTACACGTCGGCCATCCCGCCTCGTGCGAGGTGGGAAATGATCCGGTACCGGTCGGAGGAAAGAATGCGATCTGGCATGGTCAGGGGAGAGGTTACCGACGAGAGAAGCTATGGGGCGGTAGGCAGTAGAGAGTAGAGAGTAGAGAGTAGAAAGACCGAAGCGGCCACGCGGTCCGTGGTCACTCGCTCCCCTCTCTCTACTCTCTACTCATTCACTTCAGGTAGGTTTCGAACAGCTTCGCTGCTATCGGGGCTGCTACTGAGCCGCCGGATGCTGTTTCACCGGCGGGTCCACCGTCCTCAAGGACTATCGCGAGAGCGATCTGGCGTTCTCCCGGCTCTGGATCCACGGGAGCGAATCCGATGAACCACACGTGAGGGGCCGCTCCTGTGACCTCTGCCGTACCCGTCTTTCCCGCCACGCGTATGCCCGGAACAGCGGCATTGTGACCGGTTCCCGATAGGACGGCCTGTTCCATCAGGTCCGACAGGACGGCGGCGCCCGCCGGACTGATCGCCCGTCGCCACAGGGTGGGTTCGGTCGCTGATTCGATCTTCCCGTCATGTGTGAACACGTCGCCGACGACGTACGGGATCATGATGTTCCCTTCGTTCGCCACGGCCGCTGCCACGAGAGCCATCTGAATCGGTGTTGCACGAACGTCACGTTGTCCGAGGGCGTTCTGTGCGATCGCGGCCGGATCGTCGGAGTAGTCGGCGGCGTCGGGCATCGAAGATGCAAGCACCGGGAGGTCATACGGGATCTCCTGATTGAATCCAAAGGCTTCGGCGGTTGCTGTGAGGGCATCGCCGCCGACCTGCATACCGAGAGCGGCGAACGTGGTGTTGCAGGAATGGATGAACGCCTCCGCGAGCGTGACCGAATGCCCATCCACGCACACTCCGTCGTCGTAGTTGTGGATGGTGGCCGAGGTTCCCGGGAGATCGAGGGCTTCGGGATCGGGGAACTCGGTGGCCGGGCCGGCAACACCGGTCTCGAGTGCCGCTGCAGTTGTGATGACCTTGAACGTCGATCCGGGCGGGTACGTGGTGGCGATCGTGCGGTGGAGGAACGGAAGATCCGGGTTGTCCTCGAGCGCCTGTCCCGCCGGGCCGGCATCTGATCCAACGAGCGAGTTCGGATCGAATCCGGGTGTCGAGACACTCGCGAGTACGGCGCCGGTCGCTGGATCAAGAGCGATGATCGACCCACGCGAGCCGTCTAGGGCGTCCTCGGCAGCCTGCTGGAGTTCATCGTCGAACGTGAGTCGGAGGCCGCGTGGCCTTGGATCTCCGCCGAGGATGGCGTTCAGGACGCCCGAGATCGTCGAGTCGCGATGGGAGACGAGGTCATGCTCTCGAACCCGCTCGAGGCCCCGGGATCCGAAGAGGACCGATACGTAGCCGACCGTGTGCGCGTAGCGGTCCACGGTCGGATACACGCGGGCGAAGGTCTGGGAATCCACGGGACTCGGGTCGGAGCGTCCCGCCACGACTCCGTCGTCGGTGATGATCGCGCCTCGCTCCCTCCCGACTCGCGACGCAGACAGACGAGGGTTGCGCGGGTCGTCGCGGTATCCGGGACCGGCGACGGCCTGGATCCACGTCGTCGCGAGGATGAGAACGACGAACCCGGCGAGAAGAGTCCACACGATTCGGCGAACAGGCGCGTTCATGTGCGTTCCTCATGAGAGATGCGACCCAGAAGGGCGGCGATCAACGCCGAAGCCAGCAGCGAGGAACCCCCGTACGACATGAACGGCAGCGTGATGCCGGTAAGGGGGAAGACGCGAACGATGCCGGCGATGATCAGGAACGACTGGAAACCGAGGAGGATCGTGAGTCCGGCGGCGAGGTACTTCCGGAAGCGATCCCTGGATCGTAGAGCGATACCGAATCCGACGGCCACGAGGAACGCGTACCCGGTGATGACGGCGATCGACCCTGCGAGACCGAGTTCCTCAGCGACGGCGGCGAATATGAAGTCCGTCGCAGCGGCCGGGATCAAGTCGGGCCGGCCAAGGCCGAGACCAGATCCCGTCAGACTCCCGCTTCCCATGGCGAAGAGCCCTTGAGCCGTCTGATACCCGGCACCGGTGTAGTCGGCGAACGGATCGATCCA
>JAUXCV010000279.1 GCA_030618675.1 Acidimicrobiia bacterium
GCCAGCCTCCTCGCCGCAGCCGACGCCAACCCCAAAGCCGTCCAGGCCCACCTCGGCCACTCCTCCATCACGGTGACCATGGACCGCTACACCCACCTCTTCCCCTCCGACGTCGACGCGCTCATCAGACGACTCGATGACATCCGGGCTCGAAACCTCGCGGCCCAGACGCTGCCCAACGAACGCACACGGGGAATCGAGTTCGGCGGGAGATGACAGAGACCCCCGCTATAGCAGGGGTCTCAGCAGCACGCCCGGAGGGACTCGAACCCCCAACCTCCTGATCCGTAGTCACGGAACCACGTGCCAGGCAGTGCCATGGAATCGCATCAGGTACTCCTCAGCAAGCGCTTCCAACGACCGCTCTCCCATACAGTGCTGGCCCATGCCGCCCGATTCCGTCGAGTTGGGTTGCACCTTGGTTGCACGAGCGATCACTGGGAGCGCGAATCGACGTTGGTGTCTCGTCGTCCACGCTGGCCGCTGCTCACCGCTGGAGCAACGGCATACGCGGAGACGTCGCGCCCAACGAAGCTCATATCGCGGCTACTCAGCAAGAACTCGGGACCCTCCGAGATCGTGCGACTCGGAGCCCCGGATATCTAGTACCCGCATATTCGAAGTGGCGGGTGAGTTCCCGGCTACCGCCGGCGCTGCGTTCGGCGACCAGTTCGACGCGAGGTCCTCCGCGCCGTCTTTCTCATTCTTCTTCTCACCGGGGGCATGACAGTTCCTTTCTCAATCCTCGAGCGCGATCTCGGCGCCGAATTCGATGAGCGCTTCTGGGTTCAGGAAGTCCTGCGCCAGCAAGATCCCGCCCGAGGCTCGGGCCGCATCGCGGAACGGAATCGCCCACCGGTGCTCCAATACAACCAACATCGCGGCACCGCCAGCCGGGATGTCGTCTGCAATGCTGCGAATGCCTTCGGCGTCGATGCCGTACTCGTACTCGTCGGCGGCCGACATCGCACCAAGCAGGGCGCCCATTTCGGCGCCCTCGGCCCCACCGGCCCCAAGGCCAATGAGGGCACCCACCCAGGCGCCATACTCCATGACTTCGTCCTCGGTCAGGTCGGACACCTCAGCGGCAAGGACGTTCCCATCGACGTCCTTGTAGACGCCGAGCATGTCCACGATGCGGATGAACCCGGCATCCGACGCATCGCGCAGCGAGCCGAGCAGGCTGCCGTCCAGTTTGGGATCGGCGAACCCGATCACCAGTAGTTGCAGCGGTCCAATCGCCATCATTCCTCCCTTGGTAACGACTCAACACTCCATCACCGTTGTTCTACCCGAATCCGAGAGGACAAGAGGTGCATCACCCGGGTGATTTCACTGGGTCCCCGAAGGGACCCCTTCAGCCATCGAGCCGGAGGTCCCGCTTTGGAACGCCCCGGCT
Source organism: Acidimicrobiia bacterium (assembly GCA_030618675.1). Lineage (GTDB taxonomy): Bacteria > Actinomycetota > Acidimicrobiia > Spongiisociales > UBA5794 > JAHEEL01. The sequence continues at coordinate 1,400 of JAUXCV010000279.1, forward strand.
CCGACGTCCGCTACGTGAAGACCGGCGACGGAGCCGAGTCGGTCGACGCAATAGGCGTCATCCTGCTTCCGGGGCGCCGAGTTCTGTGATCTCAGCCGGAGCACGCCCCTGTTTGAGGAGGCGAGACATGAGCTTCATGGCAGGGTCGATGTGGTGGAAGAACGTCTTGTAGCTCGGGCACAGGTAGTTGAGGCCTTCCTCTCCCCCCGGTGTCTGCGTGAATCGATTGCGGGGACATCCACCGTGGCATGCGAAGCGCACATCACAATCCCGGCAGAACTGGGGCAAGGTGTCGCGTTTGGCTTCGCCAAATGCGCGCTGCTTGTCCGAGGCGATCAGCTCGATCATGGGCGTTTCGGTGATGTTGCCCAAGAGATGGTCCGGCTCCACAAAGTGATCGCAGGAGTACAGGTCTCCGTTGTGCTCCATGGCGAGCGCAAGCCCACACGTCTCCGAGAAGATGCACAGCCCCGCTGGCTCCCCGTGCCAGTTCGCAAGCGCGACATCGAACATCTGTACGTACACCTCGCCCACATCACGTTTCACCCACTCGTCGAAGACGTTGATGAGGAACCGTCCGTACGCAGCGGGTCCGACGCTGCGATCTGTGACGTGCGTGCCGGCTTGGACGTACAGGGGGCGCTTCTCCGCACGGTTTGTTGACCAACCAAGATTCGCCAGCGGAAGGAGGGTTTCGGTGGTACGTTCGATGATCGGGATGAACTGAACGAACTGCACACCCATGTCGTCCCGGAAGAATCGATAAACCTCAAGCCCGTGATCCTGGTTCGCGACATGGATCGTGCACAGGACGTTCACCTCCACCTCGGCAGTACGGAGGTGTTCATACCCTCTCATCACCCGATCGAACGATCCCTCACCTCGAGGGTCGACACGGTAGGCGTCGTGTATCTCACGGGGACCGTCGACCGAGAGACCGACCAGGAAGCCGTGCTCCTTGAAGAAGGCTGCCCAATGTTCGTCGATGAGCACACCGTTCGTCTGGATGGTGTAGTTCGTCCGTTGCCACGACTTGCGGTGGAATTCGAAGAGCTCGACCGAGCGGCGGAAGAAGTCGAACCCCATCATGGTGGGTTCACCGCCTTGCCACGCCACCGCCACTTCCGGCGTGCGGTGAGACTCCACGAGTTGCCTGGCATATTCCTGGAGGAGCTCGTCAGCCATCCGGAACCTGTCCCCCGGATACAGCATCTCTTTCGAGAGGAAGAAGCAGTACTCACAGTCCAGGTTGCAGATCGGCCCCGTGGGTTTGGCCAAGAGGTGAAACGCTGGCGGGGCCCCGGGCGCAGTCAACATCATGACGCCACCGCAGCCACTTCGCGGTCCTCCACAACCCGATGGCGCCCAAGACGATCACCATCATGATTTCTCCTCGGCTGTTGACAGAATCGCACTACTGGGCCTTCCCCTTCTCTGGGACCGAGATGGTCTCCCGCCGGACATTCGTCATTCTGCGTGCCCATCAGAGGTCGGATTCTGCCTCTCACAGGCCTCGACCGCAGATTCGATTCGGCGGTAGTCACGTGACTCGACCTCCACACCTCCAGCCGCGAGCGCTGACGCGACGTGAGGATCCA
>JAUXCV010000373.1 GCA_030618675.1 Acidimicrobiia bacterium
GGCCGCCGTCATGCACGGGTCTGCGCCTCCCTTGATAGAGGTGATCCTGGTCACGTCGCTCCTTCAACGAGTTCCACAAGCGTACCGGCGAACGCGCTCGGATGAACGAACGCGATGCGGTGGCCGCCTCCGCCTCGCCTGGCCTTCGTATCGACCAACCGGGCACCGGCGGCTTCCAGGTGTTCGAGGGCTGCATCGATGTCGGGGACGGCGAAGGCGATGTGGTGCAGGCCTTCACCGCGTTTAGCCAGGAAACGTCCGACGGGCGAATCGGGAGTCAGGGGTTGGAGAACCTGGACGTTCGATCCGCCGATCGGGATCATCGCCTCCTCGACACCCTGGGACTCGACGATCTCGCGAGACACCGGTTCGGCCCCGTACTGTTCCTTCATGCTCGCGAGCGTTGCGTCGAGATCGTGAACGGCGATTGCCACGTGATCGATGTTGTACGGGAGCATCCGGTGAGGTTACCGGTTCGCGCCCGCCTCGATCGCAGGTTGTTGACCCATCATGGCCTCCGAAGCCGGAGTTCTTCGAGCACCGAATCGGGCACGACGAGGTCGCCCCGTCCCGTTCCGATCTCGATACCCGGCTTGCCGGATCCATGGCAATCGGAACCCCCTGTTGCCACCAGACCGAGATCGGCGGCAACGCCCGCGAGTTGGGTGCGGATGTGCGGCGGGTGCTCCGAGTAGTACGCCTCGATGCCGGCGAGGCCGACATCACGGAGATCTTCGAAGATGGAACGCAGCGGGGAATCACCGGGATCGATCGTCAAAGGGTGAGCGATCGAGGTCACGCCCCCGGACTCGGTCGCAAGGCTGATCGCCTCGGTCGCGGTAAGGCGATCGCGTTCGACGTACGCCAATCCACCGTCGCCGAGCAGATCGCGGAAGGCCCCGGTACGGTCGCCGACCATCCCTGCTGCGGCAAGGGCATCGGCGATGTGTGGTCGGCCGATGGCATCGCCCGCGGCGTGTTGGAGTACGTCCTGCATCGTGATCGCGTAGCCGAGACGGTTGAGTCGCTCGATGATCTCGTGGTTCCTGACATCGCGACCGGCACGAAGCGTCACAAGACGATCCTGGAGCGGGCCGGTTCCCGGATCGATGAAGTAGGCGAGCATGTGGATCTTCACACCGCCGTGGTCGACGGAGAGCTCGACGCCGGAGATCAACTCGATGGGAAGGTCGCGAGTGGCGGCCATGGCCTCGGGGATCCCGGAGAGCGTGTCGTGGTCGGTCAGCGCGATCGCCGTCAGAGGAACAGAGGCGGCCTTCCGCACAACGATCCTCGGTGCATCGGTTCCGTCGGATGCATTCGAGTGCAGGTGGAGATCGACTGCCACGACGTCAGGTCAGGTAGGTGATGATGAGAAGCGCTATGACGATGAGCGCTGCATATCCCGCGTACTTCTTGACGAGGGAGAAGATGTGCTGACGCCGTTTGACCTTCGCCTCGGCGGCTTGCTTCTCAGCCCGATTCGCCCGTTGACGGTCTCGCTTGTCGGTTGCCATGATCGGAAGGCTACCGGACCTGCTCACCGACCGAAATCGGAGTCAGGCGATCAGATGTCGCTCAGCTCTCGACCGCGTCACCCGTCGATGGTGACGGTGTTGATGTAGATGGTCTCAAGCGGTGTGCTGGCAACCGGATCCGGACTCCCCGACCCCTTGCCGAGAGGTACGCCCTGGATGAGGTCAAGGATCTCGAATCCCTCAACGACCCGGCCGAAGATCGCGTACTGCGGTGGCAGAGCGGAGTCCTCGACCATGATGAAGAACTGGCTCCCTGTCGTCCCCGGTCCGGCGTTCGCCATGGCAAGGGTCCCGCGTTCGTAGCCCATGTCGGCCGGCGGGAACTCATCGGGGACCGTGTAGCCGGGTCCGCCGGTGCCCGTCGCCGTCTGGTCACCGCCCTGGGCTATGAACCCCGGGACCACCCGGTGCAACACGGTGCCGTCGAAGTAGCCCTCACGAGAGAGGAAGACGAAGGAGTTCACCGTCTCGGGAGCGAGTCCGGGTTCGAGTTCGATCACGAGATCGCCGCACGATGTCGACATCGTGATGCTGATCGCCGATGACGGGTCGAGATCCATGTCGGCCGGTGCGTCGAACTCCATCGGGGAGAGCGGTTCAGGCGCAACGCTGCCGCACGCGGTCGCCTGTCCGCGGAACTCGGCATAGTTGCTGGGGACACCCTCGAAGGGGACCTCGGGCAGCGTGGTGGTGGCCTCGGGCGATGTCGTTGCGGTGGTGCCCGTCAGGGTTGT
>JAUXCV010000409.1 GCA_030618675.1 Acidimicrobiia bacterium
CTGCAATCGACCATCGGTAGCGAGTCGGATTCCTCCACGTACTCGCCGTCTTCGAACAGATCATCGAAACAGTCTCCCGGTTCCAACTCGAACACCGATTCGGAAGAACCGAGAGAACACGATGCCAGAACGAGAACGGAAATCGCCAGCAACCCCACCACTCGCAGGGACCAGGTCATGTGCACCCCTCTCATCGCTCGGGCACCCAACACCCTAGAGTCCCCGCATCCCGAGGGCTGGCTCGCGGGTAGCACATCCACCATGTCGACGGGATTCAGGAGCCGGGGACGGTCGCCTGCCGGCACAAGCCCCGAGTGTCACATCGTGGCCAGGAACTCTGCGAAGTGTCGCTCGTACGCCGTCGGATCGACGTTCCAGGACAGGACGTGACCGGCGTCCGTCTCGACGAGCGTGACGAGATCGGGCCGGGCATCGGCAAGCCTCCGGGACAGTTCGATCGGGACCGTAGTGTCCTCGATGCCGTGGAAGACCAGCACCGGGGCGCTGAGATCACCGGCCTGGTCGACATAGTCGAGTTCGTTCCACGACAACCCCATCTGCGCTGCAGCGATCGACTTGGCCGTCCACGTGAGAGTCGCGGGGATCGGCAGACCGACGACCGGGAGGCTCCGCCGGGAAGCTTCGACGTCGACAACCTGCCCGAAGTTGATGTTCGGCGAATCGAGGATCACGCCGTCGACCAGCGATGCGAGATCCGATTCGTAGAGGAACGACGTCACGACCGCCGCCCCCGTCGAGGCCCCGATCAGGACGAAGCTCTCTGCGCCCTGACCTTGCGCGTACCTCATCGCGTCTTCGAGATCCCGCCACTCGGTCTGCCCGTACCGGTAGAGGCCGCTCGGATCTTTCGGCTGTTCGGCGTCGTTGCGGTACGTGATGAGCATGACCGGCATGCCGGCTTCGTGGAGAGACGGCAGCACCCGGAGGCCCTCACGCTGGTCGACTCCCTTGCCGTGCACGAAGATCGTCCATTGATCGGTGGTACCCGGCACGATCCAGGCGTCCATGGGGCCCAGTTCGGATGCGTACCGCACCGTCGTGTAGTCGTACCCGAACGAGCGATCCGGGTCGACCGGCCAGGCCCACCCCATCACGTCCATCTCGGTGCCCACGGCAGGCGGTGTTCCTTCGATGAGCGTGAACTCCCGCACGACTCCGATATCCGAAACCGACGCGATCTCACCGATCTGGCCGTACCCGCCGCCCCATTTCAAGCCGTAGACGCCTTCGAGCGTTGGATCGGTCGCGTCGTCGACCGGCACGAGCGTGATCGTGTCGTTCTCGATCGGTCCGGCGGTCGCGTCGACGAACGCCTGCGGCCCGCTCGGCTCGAAGCCATCGGACCGGATCAACCCGGCGAAGTAGAACCCGCCAGCGATGTGGAACACAACGACGAGCAGCACGACGACGCCTCCAACGATCCACGGCCAGCGCCGCCGCCTGTGACCCGGGCGCTCAGTCTCGGTCTCGACATTCCGCGTTGACGTGTTCATCATCACCCTCCCACCAGAACTGTCGACGCGATCACCGCGTGTGTCCATCGGGAATCACCCCGACCCGCGATCCACACGCGAGGACACCCGACGCTGTCATCCGGGGAGTCGATTGGCGTGATGACGTGTCGACCGACGCAGCATCCGCGTGGTCATCCCCCGGAGGCTCTTGATCTGGCTCTTCGGATTTGAGCGGGGTGTGGCGAAGAAGAAGCCGGTAGTGAGTCGGGTGAAGCCTCTGAACGTCGTACGTAGAAGATCAACGGATAGGTGCATGCATGAGTGTGTGAAATGGGCTGGATGCGTGCGTTGCGTGACGTCTTCTTCCCTCCCCTCAGGGGAGGGTGGCAGCGCCGCCAGGCACTGACGGGAGGGGTCAGAAGGTTCCCCATCCGGTTCGGCCTTTGACCCCCTCCGCCTCCTTCGTCGGCACCTCCCCCTGAGGGGGAGGAAGAGAACAGCGCCCTATCCGCGGATCGTCGTCGTACGTATGCCGTAGTACGACTCGGAG
>JAUXCV010000099.1 GCA_030618675.1 Acidimicrobiia bacterium
CATCATCTTCATCGAGGCACCTGGGGGGTCCGACAAGGGGCCGGACGGACACCGTCGTGACACCATGCCTATGGTCGACGCACTCCTGGCCAAGGGTTGGCATGCAGAGACCCTCTTCTACACGGACGATCGGCGAGATGAGATCTACGAGTACATCGTCGACGACTTCGACGCCTACGTCCCCCGTGTTAACCCCGGCACCATCCCGGACGGCGAGGAGTTGTACTTCGACATGCTGCGGTCGCTCAGCGATTCCGGCGTGGTCGGTATGCCTCATCCAGACGCCATGAAGGGCTACGGGGCCAAGGACGCTCTCGTGCGCCTCACGGACACCGACCTCGTCCCCGATGACACCTATGCCTACTACTCCATGGAAGAACTCAAAGCCGGCTTCCCCGTGGCCCTGTCCAGGGACGAACGGGTCTTGAAGCAGAATCGGGGTTCGACGGGCGAAGGTATCTGGCGTGTCGAGGTCGTCGACGAGCGGCCGTACGAGCCGGGCGATTCACTCCCCATGGACACGGCCATCAAGTGCACCGAGGCGGTGGACAATCACGTCGAGATGCACCAACTGGGCGACTTCCTGGACTTCTGTGAGCAGTATCTCGTCGGTAAGGACGGCATGCTGCTGGACATGCCATTCATGCCCCGCATCAAAGAAGGCGAGATTCGCATCCTGATGGTCGGGGAAAACCCGGTGTTCGTCGTTCACAAGAAGCCTGCCGAGACCGCCGACGCGTTCTCGGCCACGTTGTTCTCCGGGGCGAAGTACCGCTACGACGATCCGGGAGACTGGCCCGAACTGATCACGATGTTCGGAGACAGCATCGGAACCATCGCCACGAAACTGGGTGGCTGGAGTCTCCCGCTCATCTGGACGGCCGACTTCATGCTGGACGACGGGGACGACGGTGAGGACAAGTACGTGCTCGGCGAGATCAACTGCTCCTGCGTCGGCTTCACCAGCCACCTCGATTCCGGGATCCAGGACATGGTCGCGGATGAAGTGATCAGAGTGGTAGAGGCCGAGGAGTAGATCAGTACAGCAGTAGCAAGTAGAGCAGTACTGATCTACTGATCTACTGATCTACCGGCGAAGCCGTCCAGGACTCGCCGAGCCGCATCCTGTTCTGCTCGCTTCTTCGACGTTCCGGTTCCCGTCGCCAGATCGTCGCCCGACGAGCGCGCGATCGCCGTGAATCGCCTGGCATGCTGCGGTCCGGTCTCGGTGACGGCGTACTCGACGTCTCGGCCGTCGGCGACAAGGATCTCCTGGAGCCGGGTCTTGTAGTCACGGCCTCCGGGAGTCTCCGCCCTTTCGGTGATCATCGGGGCCCAGTACTCGCGCACGATCCGTTCAACTTGCTCGATACCAGCATCGAGATACACGGCAGCCAGCAGGGACTCGACGACGTCGGACAGGATCGATTCCTTATCTCGACCACCGGTGAGTTCCTCTCCCCTACCGAGTCTGACCAGTTGGGGGATGCCCCACTCGCGTGCGACCGATGCCAGGGCCGGTTCGGACACGACGCCCGCTCGCAGGAGCGTCATCTCTCCCTCGGTTGCCTCCGGAAACTCCTCGTAGACATACCGCGTGACGGCGACCTCGAGTACGGCGTCACCGAGAAACTCGAGCCTCTGGTAGTCCGCAGCGCCCGGATGCTCGGAGGCGTACGAGCCGTGGGTCAGGGCCGTGGTGAGCAACGTGTCGTCGCTGATCCGGTACGCGAGTGCGGCCTCGAGGCGTCCGGCGGCACCTGTGGGTTCGGATGCCGCATTGCTCATCCGCGAGCGCGCCCGATACCGTCGGCGATGAGGTCGACGAGACCGTGCTCAACGCCTTCGGCCGCCATCGTTACGGCATTCGCTATCGCGCGGTGGGAGCTGGCCCCATGTGCGATGACGACCACACCCTTCGTGCCGACGAGATGGGCGCCGCCGATGTTCTCCGGATCGATCATCTGACGAAGTTCCATGAACGCCGGCATGAGTTCGGCGAGCGCCGCCTGGTACTTCTCGGCCTGCATTGCTTCAAGGAGGAACCGGAACAGAGCGCGGCTCGTTCCCTCGCCGGTCTTCAAGAGAACGTTCCCTGTGAAGCCATCCGTGACGAAGACGTCGGCCCGGTTCCGTCCGAGATCTCGGCCTTCGACGTTACCGATGAAGTTGATCCCTTCGACTTCGGCGAGGAGATCGTGCGCTTCCTTCTCGAGGCTCCTGCCCTTACCGGCCTCCTCTCCGATGTTGAGAAGTCCGACCCTGGGATTCTCAACATCCAGAAAGACCTTGGCCACGGCACTTCCCATCACTCCGAACTGGGCGAGGTGGAGGGGTCGAACGTCGATGTTGGCGCCAACGTCGAGCGCTACCTCTCGGGTTGGAAAGACGGAGGCGATCGCAGGTCGCGAAACCCCCTTCAACCGACCGATCACGAACGCTGCCGCTGCGAGAGCCGCACCGGTCGATCCCGCCGAGATCACGGCCTGAGCTTCACCCTCCTTGACCAGGCGGGCGGCAACCATGATCGAGGAGTCCTTCTTCTCACGCACGGCGCGCGCGGGATCCTCGTGCATTTCGATGACCTCGCCGGCGTGAACGACGGGGAGGTCGGTGTCGAATCTCTCGAGGATGGGGGCGATCTTCGATCGATCGCCCACGAGCACGACGTCAACGCCACCGGCTGCTGCGTCGATCGCTCCGCGGACGATCTCGCCCGGAGCGTGATCGCCGCCCATGGCATCAACGGCGACTCTCGCCATCGCTCGATCAGACTTCTGCGATGATCTCGCGGCCGTTGTAGCTACCGCACTCGTCGCACACACGGTGCGGAATGTGCATAGCGCCACATTGGGCACATGTGGCCAGTGTGGGGCGAGACACCTTCCACTGTGCCTTGCGCCGACGGGTACGGGACCGCGACATCTTCTTCTTTGGGACGGCCATCAGGGAACCTCGTTTGCTTCGTCAGTCCTCGGGCGGGAGCAGGTCGCGCAGTACGGCGAATGGTGAGCCGGTGGCGTCCGAATCGCCCGGGGAGTCGGTATTCAAGCCCATTTCCGGTGTAGTCACAACTCCCTCGCAAGATTCCTTGCAGATCGGGAGCAAGGGAAGGCCGAGCAACGTCTCGTCGCGGAGGAAGGATTCCAGATCGATCGTGGTCCCGTCGATCGGATACGCGTCCTCACCCGGATCGGTTTCGAACAGTCCTGCCACCGGGCTACAGCCGTCATCGACGAAGTCGATAAGACAACGGCGACAGGCGTGCTCAACGGCGTAGCAGACCTCGCCTCGCACGAGAATCCCGCCGGGCACCGGTCCGATCGAGAGGTTCGCAACCAGGGTCGGGTCGGCCAGGATTCGGCTCATCTCCAGCGCCCAATCGACAACAACCTCGATCACAACAGAACGAGCAGGAACATCGCGCCCGAGAAGATCGGAGACGTCAACGAGGAAGGGTGAGCGGGTCATGGCAGACACGTACTCCGTATTCCGTAGTCCGTATTCCGTATGGACCAATGGCCGGGGATCATGCGATTCCTCTTCTTCCTACCAACAACCGAGTACCGAGTACGGACTACGGACTACGGACTACGGACTACTGGGACACCGGTGGTTCCATCTGGGCTGGGAGCGTCTGATGGAGCTCGGCGCGGGCCTCACGCACGTACCGGAACAATTCGGAGAGCACCTGTTCGGCCTCGGCGAGGTGTCGCTCGGCGAAGTCCTCCGACTCGAGCCGGATTCTCCTCGCTTCAGTCTCCGCATTACGAACGAGGGTGTTCGCCTCTTCCACCGCTTCCTGGACGATGTAGGACTCCGAAACCATCTGCTCAGACCGCCTCTTCGCGTCCGCGAGCACCTCGCGAGCCTTCTCGTTCGTTCGAGCGATGTAGGCCTCGCGTTCGCGCACCATCCAGCGAGCCGCACGCAGTTCCTCCGGGAGACCGCTCTGTATGGCGGCGAGTTCGTCGAGCGTCTCGTCCTGATTGATCATCACGCTGTTCGACAGCGGAACCTGGCGTGCGTTCTCGATCTCGATCATCAGGTTCTCGATCGAGTCGAGCAGCCGACCGGGGACGGGCGGCGGCGGTTGCGGGTGATCGGGGTGTTCCATTGTCATGCGTAACGCTCCTTCAACGCGACTGCGACGCTCGCCGGCACGAGTTCATCGACCGCTCCACCGAGACGGTATACCTCCTTGACCAGCGAAGACGACAAGTAGCCGTACTCGGGCTTGGTCGCCACGAACAGTGTGATGATCCCGGACAGGTGGCGGTTCATCTGCGACATCTGGAACTCGTAGTCGAAGTCGGTGATCGCCCTCAACCCCTTGACGACGACGTCGGCATCAACCTGTTGCGCGTAGTCGACGAGAAGCCCACCGAACGACCCGATTCGAACGTTCTTCCAATCTGAGCAGAGATCGGTGAGCATCTCGGTTCGTTCGCCTTCATCGAAGAGGTAGACCTTCGACGGGTTCTTGATGATCCCAACGACCACGTCATCGAAGATACCCGCGCATCGCTCGATGACGTCGAGGTGTCCATTCGTTGGCGGATCGAAACTGCCCGGGACGAGCGCCACCGTCACAATTGCTCCTTTTCGAAGATCCAGATCTCGCTGTCACCGTACCGTCGCCGGTCGGTGCAGCGTAGGTTATCCGATTCGGGTGCCGTTCCCCCAAATCGCCGGTGAAGCACAACCACTCCGTGATCGGCGATGCGGTTCGCAACAAGGTTCAGAACCCTTTGAACTCCCCGATCTTCGAACGCGTACGGGGGGTCGACGAAGACGAGGTCGTAGTCACCCCGGTCACGTTGCAGGAACGCGGTGACGTCGCGTCGCACGACATCCCCGCCCAAACCGACGGCATCGACATTGGCGGCGAGCACCGCCGCGGCGCTGCGGTCTTGCTCGACGAACACAGCGGAGTTGGCGCCCCTGCTCAGGGCTTCGAGACCGAGCGAGCCGCTCCCGGCGAAGAGATCAAGTACTGCCGCGTCTTCAACGAGAGCATGCAAGGAAGAGAACACGGCCTCTTTCGCCCGACCGGTGAACGGGCGCGTGCCGGCCTTCGGTGCGGCCAGACGACGCCCTTTCGCTTCTCCCGCGATGATCCTCATCTCAACTCCTCGTAAGCCATTCTGCCGAATCGCCGAACAGCAACGCCGCCTCATGCATCACATCTTCGACGAACCGGCTAGTCGGATCCGCGTCCACGGCCTCCTTCGCCACCGCATTCGCAGCGGCGAGGAGTTCGTGGTCGCGGAGGATATCTCCGAGGCGCAGGTCGGCCGCACCGGACTGTGCGGCGCCGAACACGGTTCCCTGGCCACGAATCTCGAGATCGATGTTCGCAAGTTCGAATCCATCGTTTGATTCGACCATCGCCTCGATCCGTCGTTCCCCATCCGGAGTGGTGGGATCAGCGGCCAGCAAACAGGCACCGGCGTGCTTCCCTCTCCCGACGCGCCCCCGGAGTTGGTGGAGTTGGCTCAGACCGAATCGGTCCGCGTTACGAATCACCATCAGCGTGGCATTCGGAACGTCGATCCCGACCTCGATCACAGTGGTCGACACGAGGACGTCGATATCCCCGGCTCTAACCCGGTGCATCACCGCCGCCTTCTCATCGGACCGCATCTGACCATGGATCAAATCGCACCGAACACCGGGAAGCGACGCCTTCAGTCTCGCGACCTCGGTGGTCGCGGATCTCGCGTCGATCTTGTCGGAGTCGTCGACGAGAGGGCAGACAACGAACACTTGCCGTCCCTCGCCCACCGTGTCGAGGATGCGCTGATCGATTGCGGAGTCTGCCGACTCCGAGACCGCTTCCGTCAGAACATCGGTGCGCCCCGACGGCATCTCCACGATCGTCGAGACATCCAGGTCACCGTAGGCCGCCATCGCAAGGGTTCGCGGAATAGGCGTCGCCGTCATCAAGAGAAGATCGGGAACACCCTCGCCATCGTTCTTGTCGCGCAGCACCACGCGCTGCTCGACACCGAACCGATGCTGCTCGTCAACCACCGCTATGCCGAGTGAGTGAAACTCAACATCGGATTGGATCAACGCTTGCGTGCCAAACGCGATGTCGATGGTCCCGTCCCGCAACCACTCGAGTCCTCTCGCACGCGAGATGCCGCCGAGCACGAAGTTCGTTGTCACCTTGCTGCTCGTGAAGAATCCGATTCGCACGCCTCG
>JAUXCV010000087.1 GCA_030618675.1 Acidimicrobiia bacterium
TGCGAATCCCGCGAATCGGATCCAGATCGGGAACAGTCCACGAAAGGGAAATGGTCCGTTCGTGGAACACGGCAGCACGGCCCCCCGGCAACCGGATCACGGGTTCGAAGCCGTGATGACGTGCGAGTTCGGTCGCGCGGTCGAATCCGGGTGTGATTCGATCCTGTTTGGCGAACGCCACCACGCGGCCGGGAGTGGAGATCCGGAATGTCTCGGGCAGGGCACCTTCGGAGACGCGCCGGAGCAGGGCGTGTGAAACCGCGGTGTCGAAGCCAGCGGAGTCGTCGTACCCCTGACGGATCACGGCAATCGTGCGCTCGGGCATCGGGCGAGCGTAGAGCGATGTACAGCGATATTCGCCGAACGGTGGCACACTTGGGCTGTGTTGAGGACCCGATTGACGCTCATCGTCCTGGCGTTGGCCGTGATCGCCGCCGCATGCGGCGAGGCCGGTCCGCTGGAACGCGTCGGTGAGGCATCGAGTGGGTGGGTCACAGCGGTGACCGTTTCCACAACGACGACCCCGTCGGTCGTCATCAAGGTGGGCAACGAAGGACTCATCGGGGCGGGCGACGTGCTGTGGGCCAACGACGACATCGGGCCGGCTTCTCCGAGTAGCGATCCTCGCTTCGCTATCGCCACAGTCTGGGACCGAGAGAACGGAAGCCGCTTCGTTCAATCGAGTAGGGCTGAGATCGCCGCCGCCCTGCCGACCGTTCGTTTCCCCGAGGCCGTGCCCGAAGACGTGCGGTGGGTGACCAGCCAACTGGTTTTCGACCCGGCCACCGGACTGCTCGACGTCGATACCTCAGCGGCGTTCGGTTTGTGGACTGTGGAGCCATACACGGTGGAGAGTGGGCGACTCGTCGTGCTCCGGGTCGGTTCGGCTCCCGATGGGGTCAGTGCAGCGAAGAGCGATGTCGTCCCGATCATCCTGTCTGATGGGTTGAGCCTCGGATGGACCGAGGCGGGTCTCCGTTACGAACTGTTCTGTCGTGTCACGATCCCAGAGCCGGTCTGCAATGCGATCGTGGACTCGTTCGTACCGCTCAACGGACTCCTTCCGACGTGAGATGGTTGACAGTTCTTCCCACTGGCACCCTGGCGCTGAGACCGGGTGAGTCCCGCTTTCCGAGCGCTACGTCGACAACGCCACGAAGCAGGAATCTCTCGGTGGCCGCCTCCATCGTGATGCTGATGCTGATGCTGGTGTCAGCGTCATGCGCGTCGTCCGGCGAGACGGGAGAGGCGAACGAGACCGCATCGACGGTCGAGACCACGCTACCGACGGTCGCCGGTTGTGCGAACGTGGTCGAGGCGGACATCGAACTGTCGGGCGACACCTACCGGGTGTCGGCGACCATCCTCAGCGCGGACACCGGATGGGAGAAGTACGCCGATGCGTGGGAGGTGCGCTCTCCCGACGGCACGGTTCTGGGCACTCGAATCCTCGCCCATCCTCACGTCGATGAGCAACCGTTCACGCGATCCCTCAGCGGCGTCGACATCCCGACGGGAGTGATGGACGTGGAGATCGCCGCACGCGACTCGGTAGTGGGATTCTGCGGTGAGACCGTGAGTGTCGCAGTTCCGGGCCGGTGAGGAACAAGCCGTGAACGGCGGGAACCGAAGGTGCTGTACGGCTTAAGGACGGTCTACGTCCACGTCCTGCTCCACCTCCTCTCGCGGCTTGACGTGGGGATCGTCTCTCTGCGGGGCCGGAACAACCAGGACCGGTCGGTCGGATTCGAGCATGACCCGGGCGGAGATACTTTCCCAGGCCTCGCGGTTGAAGATGGGGCGGGTCGCCCCCAGCACGATGATGTCTGCATCGAGAGTGCGGGCCGTCTCTGAGATCGCCGTGGCGGTGTCGTTGCCCTCGACGAACTGGATCTCCGAGGGGATCCGCGCCGACTCCAGAGCGGACCGAATCGGTTCCACGATCTTACGGCCTCGCTCCTCGAGATAGCCGGTCACTGCCTGCTCCTGCTCATCGCCCGATGCCGCTCCGCGACCTTCCGAGACATGGAGATCTTCCAGGAACGCCCGTGGAACTTCGATGACGGTGATCAGCGTGACACGACCGTTCTGACCGAGGAGGTGGCGGGTGAAGTCCACAACCGGATCGGGATCCAGAACACCTGATGTTGCGATGAGCATGTGCACGGGGTCATCCTAGGAGCGTGTTGAATAGTGACACCTGTCATCGGATCAGTGAGATGCGTTGCTCAATGCCTTCTAGGGTGGGCACTCCAGCGAAGACTTGGAGAGCAAGCGTGGAAGCAGAGACCCTCAACGCAGTCACCTGGACGATCCCGAACGCCCTCTGCCTCGTTGGATCGCGTTCCGGTGACGAGTGGAACGGGATGACCCAATCCTGGGTGACGCAGGTTTCCATGGACCCCGTCTTGATCGCCATCGGCGTTGATCGCAAGGCGGTCACCAACCGCCTCGTGCGAGAAGGCGGCGCTTTCTCGGTGAACCTCTGGGATCGCGAGGACACGCGCGTCTTCCGGTCGTTCTCCAAGCCCGCCGTGCACGAGGACTCGATGCTCAACGGACGCCCGGTTCGCGAAGGCTCAACCGGCGTACCGATCTTCGAGGAGGCGGTTGCATGGCTCGAGTGTCGCCTCTGGCAGACGGTGGAATTCGAGACGCACGATCTCTTCCTCGGTGAAGTCGTTGACGCCGGATTCCGTGACGGAGGCCGAGACATCCCGGTCGCACGGATGGAGGACACGCGGATGAAGTACGGTGGCGTGCGCCGCGGCGGACACTGAACGGAGGACACATGGATATTCGGTTCGATGAGCAGGTAGCTCTTGTGACGGGAGGGAGCCGGGGGATCGGTGAAGCGATCGCCGCTGAGTTCTTGGCGTCGGGGGCTCGCGGAGTCGCCATCACATCGCGAAGAGCTGAGAACCTCGCAGCCGCCGCCGAGCGTCTCGGAGAACCGGACCGGCTCATCTCGATCGAGGCTCGTGCCGACGATCCGGACGCCGCTGCCGCCGCTATCGCAGCGGTGATCGACCGGTTCGACGCATGTGACATCCTCGTCAACAACGCCGGGACGAACCCGTCTGCGGGACCGCTCGCCGATGTGGACCTCGGCGCGATCGACAAGACCTGGGCTGTGAATCAGCGCGGACCGTTGATCTGGTCGCGCGAGGTGTGGCATCGGGCGATGAAGAAGTCGGGTGGCGCGATCGTGAACGTGTCGTCGGTCGGGGGGATGCAACCCGGCACCGCTCTCGGCGCCTATAACGTCTCGAAGGCTGCGCTCATCCATCTCACTCGCCAGTTGGCGTTCGAGATGGCGCCGCAGGTTCGCGTGAACGCCGTGGCCCCATCGGTGGTGCGAACGCGGTTGTCATCCATGCTTTGGGAGGGGATGGAAGATCACACTGCTTCTCTCCATCCGCTCAAGCGAATCGGGGAACCGGACGACGTGGCAAGCGCCGTGGCATTCCTGGCGTCCGGGTCGGCCTCGTGGATCACCGGCGTGGTGCTGCCCGTGGACGGCGGCGCTACGGGAGCGAGTCCGCCTCCGGGGATGTGACCGCAGGATCGAATCCGGGCAGACCGGCGCCGATCCACTCCTCGAACGCAGCTTCGCTCTCGATGTCGTGCCCTCGCTCTGAGGCGATCGAGTACCGGAAGTTCAAGAAGTCGCAGAAGCCCTGGATCGGATCGGCTTCCGATCTGATCTCCGAGATGCGGCGTGTGAAGGGCTCGAACCGGGTGATTCTCCAGTGCATGGTCGCCACCGCCTTGCCCGTGACTGAGCCCTGTTCGCCCTTGTCCCCGTACTTCGCGTCGTGGTACCGGACGTCGCTGAGGATCTGCCGTGCCTGGTTCTCTGAGGCATCGATCCCCGCCAGCTCACGGAGGCGCTGCGAGTGGAACGTGCGCCCACCGACGCTCACCGAGATTCGGATTCGGCTCGATGACCCGGACGGGATCACATCCACGTCGTCGACCGCGAAGCCGAGGTCGTTCAGGCGACCGACGCGCTCACGAATGCGGTACCGTTCGTTCGGAGCGATGATGAGATCGGTCGTGAGCTCGCGCCAGAGAGCGACATAGCGTTCGGTGATGTCGAAGCCGAGTTCCAGATCTGCAGAGTCGAGGTCGTAGCCCTGGGAAGCGGCGATGTCGGCCATGTCCCCTGCGAGATTGAGTTGCATGATGTCGAGGTCTTCGCGGCGCTGACCATCGCTCAATAGGTCGTGCAAACGGGAGGTCTCGGCGTCCACCATGACGGCTTCGATCGCACCCGCGTCATACCGGTAGAGGACGTTGGAGAGCGAGCAGTCGCCCCAGAAGCAACCCGCGAGGTGGAGTTCGACGAGCAGGCCGGCGAAGGCGTCGAGCATCTGTGCGCGCCGCGTCCCGAAACCGCCACCGGAAACCAGTTCGCGATACGGGAACGCGTAGTCGACGAAGCGGGTGATGACGGCGCCGGAGCACTCGTCGTGCGGGTCGGCCCACGGCCGGATGACAAGACCGGCGGGGCGCCCGGATCGGGTCGTACGCTCGGACAGCGTACGGAGCGTCTCGAACTCGTGTGTGGCCAGCCGCACCGGGAGTTCCTTGATGGCGTAGACGCCCTCTTCGAACGCAACGAATACGACAGGGTGTCGGTGGATTCCCGTTGGCATGTCGACGAGGTGAGGATCGTCCCAATCCGAGATGGGTTGATCCCACGGAAGGTCGAGGAAGTCCGGATTTCCCGGCCGGATGTGAAGCTGTGGTACCGACATGCCGGTGACGATAGGGCGCTACTACGGTTCTGGCCATGGACCATGAACCAGAACGGATCAGCGTCGACGCTGAGTCGGTGGCGATCACGTGGACCGACGGTGTTTCGACGATGATCCCCGGCGGCAGGTTGCGCTCGTCATGCCCGTGTGCCGAGTGCCGGGAACACGAAGAGAAGGCGCAGTCGATCATCCAGATCGGCAACCGCTCGTCGATCATCGACGCGCAGCTGATCGGCGGCTATGCCATCCGGTTCACCTTCGCCGACGGCCATTCCGATGGGTTGTACCCGTACGGAATCCTTAGGGGATTGGGTAGTCCGTAGTCCGTAGTCCGTATCCCGTCGTCCGTATCCCGTAATCCGTATCTGGTATCCGATATTCGGGCAAGACTCTGCCTGATCTACTGATCTACTGATCTACTGCCCCACTCCCATCCAACACTTCTTCGATCTCCGCGATCCGCGCGACGATCGCTTCGCGCTCGTCCGCATCCTTGGCATCCAACATCTCGTTGATCCTGTTGGAATACGCTCCGGGATCATTCACCCACCTCACCCACCGGTTGCGAGCCTTCTCTGCCCATCCCTCGTTGATCGGCCGGTCGTCGATCTGTGTGAGACGCTGCTGGAGAGCGCCGAGTTCATTCAGGAGACCCGGTACCGACCGGGATGCGTCGGTGGCTGCTTGGATGTCTTCTCTCAGTTCGTCGCGCTGTCGCCCGAGCGAGGCTCGCTTGGGATTGTCGGGTTCCAAGGCGTTGATCCTCGCCGAGAGGGCGATGATCTTCTCGAGCGCCTGGTCAATGGTGAGGTCATCTGTCATGGTTGTTGAAGAGCGTACTCGACGTTCGTTCGCGGAGCGCGAGAGCACCCGCGCCGTCGTGTTCGGAACCCGGTCCTGGGGATCCGCCGCCGGTTCTGCCGCGATTCGGAGAACCTTCATGGGGGAGTGGAGACTTAGCGGAATCTCTCAACAGATAGGGTTGGAGGCCGAACCTTCAATGCGTGGTTGAGGGCGGTGTGAATTACAAAATCGTCTTACACACGCCGTGGTGTGTAAGAACTTCGTCGAGACCATCGGCCGGTCCGTGACCCAGAATCCGGGTGCGAGGACCTAATCTGCTCGTCATGGAGTCCTCTCGCCCACGTCGATCATTCGGTTCCTTCGTGCTCGCCCCACCGGCGGCGTTCGGCGTGATCGGAGGGGTCGTGTTCTGGTGGTGGTCCCTGACACCGACGCTGCTGCCGCGGGAATGGATGATCCAGGCCGCGATCAGCGGGCTCTCTATCGCGGTTGGATACGGTGTCGGTTCGGCCGTTGGCGCTGGTGTTCGGTGGATCGCCGAACACTTCGAGCGGTCGGGATGGGGCGATCGGCACGAACGTCTCGTTCGGATCGTTACGATCGTGGTCGGCATCATCGTTGCCGTGGGTGGTGGTGCAGTCTGGTTCGTCTGGCAGAACGAGCAACGCGACCTGGTGGGCATGGAGCATCTTGCCCTCTTGAACGTGGTCTCGATGGTTGCGGTCGCAGCAGTGGTCACCGTCGTGTTGATCATGATCGGTCGACTCCTCGGATACGGGATCGCTCGATTCGATGTGTTCGTGTCCCGGTGGATCCCGACGCCGATTCGGATCGTGGGGATCGGCGTTCTCGTGGTCGGCCTCTCCGTGATCCTCGCTCAGGATGTCGTAGCGAAGGGCTTCGTCGGATGGGCGAACAGCACCTACGGGAACAGCAATACGGGGAGCGATCCCGGTGTTGTGCAGCCTTCGAACCGATTCGTGTCCGGAGGCCAAGAGTCACTCGTCTCATGGGAGTCCCTCGGGTGGCAAGGACGAACCTTCACCGCCGGTGCCACGAGTGTCGAAGATCTCGAAGTCTTCGCCGGAGAAGGAGCGAATGCCGTCGTACCGATCCGTGTCTACGCCGGCCTTCTGTCTGCCGACTCAGACCC